>NZ_JAYGGZ010000082.1:0-18332 GCF_034931465.1 Anabaena sp. UHCC 0399
CCTAACTCAACTTTGCCGTTGACTTTGACTTGTGAATACACTACTTTCACTAGTAAGGCAAGATTTTGGTTATAACGTAAAGACATCATCAATCTCCTATCTTTAATAATTTATTGCCATAACGTGGCCTTACCTACAATCTAATTAATCAGCTGATAGTGCTTGTTTAACCTTGGGAATGATTTAGGTTACTGATTCTTTAAATCTAACAACAGTAATATAAAACTTAGGTATCAATAGTTCTAGGTATTGATAAAGATTTCACAAAGTTTTTCGATTTGGTGATCACTCCTTAACAATTTGCACCCAAATGCTCGCTAACACGAGATAATAATAAATCCCCACCGCCCTCAGCTGTAGTACCATTGCTCATGACAAAACTTGTTTTGGCTTGGCTCACATAATTGACTTCACAGCTACAGGGTGACATTCCGCAAGCTGCTATTAATGAGATTATGACAACAGCCACTACATTACAAGCCCGTCTGGAATATTACTATCAGCAAATCAAAACTATTATTTTGACCCGTCAAAATCCGATTACTGGGTTATTGCCGGCGAGTACAGCCATAACTGCCCACGGCGATTATACTGATGCTTGGGTAAGAGATAATGTCTACAGTATTTTGGCAGTTTGGGGTTTAGCACTGGCTTACCGCAAGGTGGATGAAGATAAGGGACGCACCTATGAGTTAGAACATAGCGTGATTAAGTTGATGCGTGGGTTGTTGTTTGCGATGATGCGACAATCCCATAAAGTAGAGCAGTTTAAACATACGCAGTCACTCTTAGATGGCTTACACGCCAAATACAACACAACCACAGGGGATATTGTGGTTGGTGATGATGAATGGGGACATCTGCAATTAGATGCCACATCAATCTTTTTATTGATGCTGGCACAAATGACCGCTTCAGGATTGCAGATAACTTATACAATTGATGAAGTCAATTTTGTCCAAAACTTGGTTTATTACATTGGACGAGCTTATCGCACCCCTGATTATGGCATTTGGGAACGGGGGAATAAAATCAATCATGGGAATGCAGAGTTGAACGCCAGTTCTGTCGGGATGGCGAAAGCTGCTTTAGAATCAATCAACGGATTGGATTTATTTGGGGTGAGGGGAAGCCAAGCTTCAGTCATTCATGTGTTGCCAGATGAAATTGCTCGTGCGCGGATTACTTTAGAATCACTATTACCGAGGGAATCTGCTTCTAAAGAAATTGATGCGGCACTGTTGAGTATTATTAGTTATCCTGCCTTTGCAGTGGAAGATGTGCAGTTAAGAGAACGTACACTGAACGAGATTATTCATAAACTCCAAGGGAAATACGGCTGTAAACGCTTTTTGCGAGATGGACACCAAACGGTTTTAGAAGATAATCAACGGTTGCACTATGAACCTTGGGAACTGAAGCAATTTGAACATATTGAATGTGAATGGCCGTTATTTTTTACTTATTTAGCCTTGGATGGGTTATTTTGTAATGATAAAAAGCGAACTAAATTTTATCAAGAGAGTTTAGCAAGTTTACTAATTGAGCGGGATGGGTTGCATTTATTACCAGAAGTTTATTATGTGCCTGCTGAAAATGTTGAAGCCGAAAAGTTAGTTCCTCAAAGTCAGCCCCGTTTACCTAATGAAAATGTCCCCTTAGTGTGGGCGCAGAGTTTATATTTTCTCGGTCAAATGTTGAGTGAGGGGTTATTAGCACTGGGAGATATTGACCCTTTAGGAAGACATTTGTGTGTAGGGAAAAAGCGGGAAGCTTTAGTCCAAATTGCGCTGTTAGCAGAAGATGAAGACTTACAAGCGAAACTAGAAGTGCATGGAATTGAAACTCAAACACCCAAACAGGTAGAACCAATTCAAGTGAGAAAAGCGGGTGAATTTTCGCATATTTATACTCAAATTGGGCGCAATGATAAACTCGGTTTAACTGGGCGGCCAGTGCGCCGACTGCGGAGTTTGACTACATCTAGGATCTTCCGCATCCAGGGCGAAACAGTGGTATTTTTACCTGCGTTTTTAGATTCACAGCAGTTTTATTTAACTCTTGACTACCATTTTTTGCTAGATCAAATTAGAAGTGAACTAGCTTATATTCAAAAATATTGGAGTGATTTAGGTCGTCCGACTTTAAGTTTAATGTTGACACACACCATCCTAGAAACTGGTTCGCAAGCTTTACTAGAACTAATGCAGGAGTTGAAAGAAGGTGTATGTAATGGTGTGCAAGTCAAATTAGGGCGACTAAATCAACTCATGCTGACGGCGGGAATACAAAGAATTGATTTTCTGCAAGACGGGGAATTTACTCAATCTGCCATGCAAAATGCTGCTCCACATTGCTATTATTTGGCTTATCATCCTGGAAAAAGTTGGCGATTGGGGCATACGCAAGAATTCCAGATGGAATGTGAGACTAACTTGAGCTTTTTGTTAACATCTCTGCGTTCATCAGAAAATCTTTATGAGCAAATTGAATTATTGCAAACTTTGACTCGGTTGCAAGGGCTGGAATTTGATACAGGTTTTGGGGGGCCGGATTATCCGGTGACTGTAGCCTATTTACTAGATGAAGTGTACACCAAAGCCGGAGATTCAGGACACTGGGCAGTAGTTCGGCGGGCGGCGGGGTTGCGCCAGATGGTGGATATTGGTTTGTCGGATGCGGTAACGATTATTTTGGTGCGGGGTAAGCAAATTGCTGTAGGTAGGGCTTATAGCGAAGCGTCATTGATTACCGTGCCGATGCCTCACAATGAGATTTTCGAGAAAATTAATAACTTCTGTCGTGAGGATATCCGCGATCGCGTCCTCACACAAGAAATCCTCATTTATCTTAGTATTCTCATCAAAACAGAGCCAGAATTATTCCAAGGACTACTTACCCTGAGAGTCGGCTATCTCATCTTATTAATCACCAGCGAACTAGCGCGGGAGTTACGGGTAACTCAAGATGAAGCCTATGAGCAGTTAATGGAACTCGCACCCTTTGAAGTTAAAGACCGCTTACATCAAGTATTGAGTGGTTATACAGGGATGAGTAATTTGTTGCGTCAGCAGGAATCTCTGCACGTCAAACAAAAAGAAAGTGATATTAATTGGGCGGTATTACCTGTAATTGAGGAAGAAGTAGAAGCACAAGAAATTCCGGTGGGTGGTTGGCGACGCTTCCGCCAAGCCGAGGGTGCGTTAAACCGAGTTCCAAAAAACTTCTTTCAGCAGGTTTGGCTATTAATGCACCATTGTAAGGGTGTGGTGATTGGCGATAAACTAGAGCGTCGCAATCGCTTAGAAAGCAATGTCATGATATCGGAGATGACAGCCGGGGAAAAGAATTTTGCTTTATTAGTTGAGCATCTGTTAAATAAAATTGAAGCCCCAGAGTACCGCCGAGTTAACATTGAAGCATTAATGGAACTAGCTGCGATCGCCTCTAAAAATCCCAACCTCCAAATTGAAGAATACATGGTTTTAGACGTGTTAATCGGTCATGCGGTGCGTTTAGCTTGGTTAGATGGACATCCAGAACGAGGCGATCGCTATGATGAGGATAAAGCCTCAGCGTGGCGACATTTTTACAACACTTCCCCTAGAGATTGCGCTACTTATATTCTCAAGGCGTTTAGGTTCTTGACGGAGTTTGTCACGGAAGTCAATAGTCAATAGAAATTGGGCATCATTCAGTTATCAGTTATTGACTAGTAACTGATAACTGATTTAACTCCCCACTCCCTGAAAAATTGCGATCGCCTGCGGGGGAATATTGGTAAATCGAATCAGAAAATTATGCTCATCGGTTTGTTTAATAACTTTGGCATAAATGTCTATTTCTGGTGCATTGACTAACCTAAGTTTGAGATTATTCAGAGGTTCTAAAGAATGTGCAGTTTTGAGATAAGCTTTTTTTTCAGAAAGGTTAATCAATTCACCCTGAAATAATATTCCCGTTGCTTGTTTACCTTGCAATACAGTGTATTCTACAGGTATTGGCGATGCTAAACTCACCATCACATCATTGTCTTCTGGTAATAACAAATTATATTCACCACCAATCCCGCCAATATCATAAATCGTGATTAGTTCTTTGATGCCTTTGGGTTCAATTTGCAATTGTCCGGTAATTTTAAGGTCAGTTTTGGCATCTTTATAAGTATTCTCTGAAATTAAAATTTGTCCTCCTACAGTATAGGTTTCTATCCTTGCAGCTAAATTTACATGACTACCAATAACTGTGTATTGGGCGCGTTTTTGTGAACCGATATTACCGGCGACAACTCCACCAGTATTGATTCCTATACCCATTTCTAGCCTTGGCAGATTCATTTGCTGATTTTGTTGATTCACCTGCTGCATGGCTAACTGCATGGCGATCGCACAGGCGATCGCGCGTTGGGCATCATCTGGGCGACTTATTGGCGCACCGAACATGACAAAGATCCCATCACCAATAAACTCATTAATTGTGCCTTTATATTGGTTAATTACCTCTGTCATTGCACCCAGATAGAGATTGAGAATCTGTACTACTTGTTCAGGGGGTAATTGTTCTGAAATCGCCGAAAATCCGCGTAAATCAGAAAATAGTAATGTGACTTGGCGGCGTTCACCACCTATTTTTAACCCAGTGGGAGTTTCTAATAAGTTGGCGACGACTTCATCAGTGAGGTAGCGTCCGAGAGTTTTTCGCATTTCGCCAGCACTTTGAGCGATGTATTGAGTAACTGCGATCGCTGAACCTCCTAAAGCCAAAAGTGCAGGAATAACGGGAAGCCACCAACCTAAAATAAACGCGATAAAACTACCACCAAGTAAAACCCCACCTGCAAAAAATACGTTGACAGCTAAGAGGGTTTTTTGATTAATGTAATGGCGTTGTTGCCAGCATAAAGTCGCACCAATAATTGATGAACCTAAAATTAGTAATAATTCTATAGGTTCAGGTAAAGTCTTAATTAATGAACGACCATCTAAAGCCGCACTCAAAATTTGACTAATTAAGTTGGCGTGAATTGTCACCCCCGCCATACGTTGTGGTGCGGAGAAAACTTTACTACTATAGGGTGTGTAAAATAAATCTTTCAAACTCTCAGCAGTTGCCCCAATCAATACCACCTTACCCTGCATAAAATTGGGGGGAATCTGGTTTTTTTGGACTTGGGAAAGAGATATAGTAGTAAATTGCTGTTGGATATGGCCTCGGTAGTTTAATAATACTTGATAGCTGCCGTCGTTAGCACGGATATAACCGCCGTCATTAGCTTCAAAAATGGGAAAAATCCCCCTACCTAACTGTAAATAATCGGGATTATTGGTAGATGGTTTTTCTGTAATACCTTCTGGTTTTAAATACAGTAACGCTAATTTTAAGGCAAAGCTTTCTAAAACATCTTGATCATTTAAATTGGCATACAACAAACCCCGACGGATTTTACCATCTCCATCTAAAGGTAAGTCATTTGACCCAACTTGTTGGCGTTGTTTAAGTGCCGGCGGTGGATTCACCAGCGCACTATCAATACTATTAGAAACTTTTTGTACACCAATTAAATTAGGTGTATTGGCAAATACTTTGACTAGTGTTTCATGTCCAGGATTTACGGGTAAATCACGATAAATATCTAAACCAATTGCCCTTGGTTTTTGTTGTTTAATTGTCTCCAATACATTAGCCAACACCTCATCAGACATTGGCCACTGTACTTGTTGACGGACATCTGCTTCGTTAATTTCTACTATGACAATGCGGCTATCTGGTGGTTCTGGTGGACGCAGCAGGAACAATTGGTCTAGTGTAGCCAATTCCAAGAGTTGCAACAGTCCTGTCCATCGTAAGAGAATGACCAGGAGTGTAATTGTTGGTACTGCAAATATCACACCGCGCCATTGCCAGATTGCGGGTTTGAACTTGTTCCAAAGCATGATTATTTCGAGGCTGAATTTTCAGCTTGACAACAATCATGCAATGGTTCGGAGGCGATCGCATTTAACCCCACTGATGTCAAAAATTGTCGCCAATTTAAGATATTACGTAAATTTTTCGGTTCACTATAGCGTAGCTGGGCGATCGCTGTTAACGCTTCATGCCAAATTCCCGCCTCTGCATAGATATAGGGCAATTTCCGTGCATCTGCTGTGGCTAATTTCTCGGATAATGACGACTCCGGTTGAATACGCTCCACCCAACCCTCAACCCTAGGGTTTGTACTGAAGTCTTGTGCATCACAAACTAAAGTTAGATACCAGTGATAAGTTTTGCCAATTGCGAGTGGCGGCGCACTTTCAGGAAGAGTATAGCTAACAATTCCTGGTGTATTAGGTAGGGTTAAGGTAGTTTCATAGAATACATTTTGGTCTGCATCACTTAACAGCAGCAGCTTGGCTGTTTTCACAGAAGTTTGCGGGACATACCAGAAAAATTTCGGCCGTTCAGCAAATGTCAGCCCTAATTTATTAGATGGAATGAGAGGGGTAATCAGTTGTTTCCCACTGATGCAAACAGAACCACGGGTAGAACCACCAGCACTTACAGGTGGACTTCCCCGCTTTGGTGGTTTAAAAGCCTGACTAATCAGCCCATCTTGTTTTGTACCTTGAGACGGAAACTGCATCTTTTGTGTTGCTAGGGTAGCAATGGGAAAGCAGTTGAAATACAAAGGCAACGAACAGGCAACAATAGATAAATATAGGGAGGGTTTAATACATTTCATGATTGATGTAGAAGAAATACTGGGGTTAATAGAGATACTTACCCGACTACATCAAGTGTTCCCAAAATTAACTCCAGATTTCACCATACTGAGTGCTGAGTGCTGAGTGCTGAGTAATGAGTTGCGAATAATAAGTAATGAGTAATGAGTAATGAGTTGTGAATGATAAGTCAATACCGTTCAGTTAAGGCTAAAAACTACAACTGGCATAGGTTGGGTTGAGGAACGTTGGCGCAGCCTTCCCGCAGGGTAACCCAAAAAACACAACGCTTTGTTGGGTTAAGCGATAGTGCAACCCAACAAAGCGTTTCGTCTTAAGTGAACCATATTGAGTGATAAGTTAGGAGTCAGGGGTTGAGAGTCATTAGGAATTGTACTCATTACTCATTACTCATTACTCATTACTCAGCACTCTTCATCCTGGAGTCAGACCACAATTTCGTTCAACATGGCTAACATTTCGCCTTTGGTTAAGTGTTTACCTGTACCACGTGCATTGCGCCATTTAATACCTTTTTCTTTACATAATTTTCGTAATCCGTCAATTTTGAGTGCCGTCAATTTTGAGTCTTCCGACTGGAGTTTATCAGGTACAATTTCTAGCACCTTTATGGGTTCTGTCTCCGATAGCTGAATGAATTCGCGGTTAATACTGTACTCTTCTATGGGGACGAGTCGCCAATTTGACTCTTCTGAGAGTTCCAAAACCAATTGATGATAATTAAACAAACTCTCTCGGTGTCCCACGCTAATAAAAGTTGTACCGCTTTGTTGCAACTGTTGATAGAGTTTCTCTTCGTTCTTTAAATCTAAGGCACTGGTTGCTTCGTCTAAAATTACATAGCGGGGACGAATTACTAATAATCTGGCAAAAGCTAGGCGTTGTTGTTCGCCTAAAGAGAGAATGTTTTCCCAATAAACATTTGCATCAAAGCCACCTACTCTGGATGTTAAATCGGAGAGGTTAACTTGTTGTAAGACTTGTTCTAATTCTTCGTCTTTCATTTGACGATTTTGGTTGGGATATAAAAGCTGTTCGCGGAGAGTTCCTAAAATTAAATAGGGACGTTGGGGTAAAAACAAAATTTCTTCTAGTTTAGGTCTGATGATGCGACCAGTGCCAGCTTCCCATAAACCGGCGATCGCTCGCAATAAAGAACTCTTACCACGGCCACTAGCCCCTACTATTAATAGACCCTTACCCGATTCTACAACCACTGATAAATCTTTAACTATTACCCTCTCGTAGTTGGGAGTTTGTAAGGTCAAATTTTGCAATTCCAATCGATTGGCTTCTAATGTCTCAATTTTCTTACCTGTTTTCTTAGCCTTAGTGACTTCCAAAATAGCTGAGAAAGTAGATAATCGTTCCACCAAATTGACAAACTTACCAGAACCACCAAACTCTGTCACCAACACAGATAATGCACCAGCAAAAATACTACAGGCTGTACTAGCTTGGCTCACTTCTCCTAATTCGATTTGATTGAAAAAATATAATGGTGCAATGCCAAGAAAAGGTAATATGCTCAAAAAAGATTGATAGCTGGTGACAAATACTTGTTGGTCTCGCAACCATCCAATCATTTGTTTTTTAGCGTCCATTAATTTAGCAAATCTGCGCTTAACTATATCTGCTTCTTGTTCTTCGCCTTGGAAAAATGCCACCGATTCGGCATTGTTGCGGACGTGAGTTAAGCTATAGCTGTAATCAGCGACACCTTCTAATTGAGCAGTGCTAATTTTAATTAATCTTTGACTGAGATACCCAGCAACAATATTACCTAATATCCCATAAATAACTATTATCACTGCTACAGGTCTATAGATAGACCAAATCACTGCTAAAAAACTCACAATTTCCAAAGTTTTTTCTACTACCACAAAGAAGATTTGCGTAGCAATTTGCGGAATTTGTTCTATTTCTTGAGCGATTCTTTGGTCTGGATTTTCGATTTCTGTACGAAAATTAACTCTGTAATAGGCGCGATTTTGAAAATATTTATCTAGAATGTGATTATTTAAAAATTGATACCAATCTAGGGCAATCTTTTTTTTCAAATATTGCAAAATCCCAACTAAAGGTATCAAGATAATCAGCAGATTAGCATAAATGAATAACAGCCGAAAGAAAGCAGGTATGTCTCGCTCTTCGAGTAAGTCAATTAAGTCTCTGGTGACAAAACTATTGTAGACGTTGATGGCGTTAGTTGCTATAACTAGACCAATTGCCAAAGCCAGCAACAACCAGGACGATAAAACCTTGATAAATTTTCTATCTTCAGTAGCTCTAGGATACCAATAAGGTTTGGCGATCGCTAAAAATTGTTTCCAGAATTCTCTACTAAATAAATTCATGTTAAAACTTTATTTTGCAAAACCCTTTTAAACCTAGTGGCTACACAAATAAAGGGGCTGATTAATTGGGAATTTGTATCAGAACAAGTCATGACAATAGCGACGATTCAAACACAGAGTTTGCATCAGCCGTACATAAAAATCTTATGGTGATGTGATTCAGCACACACGAAATTTACGATACTATTGTCTGGGCATTTGTGCAATAAGTAGCTAGGGAATTTTCAACGCAGAGGGGCGTAGGGGAGAGGATGAGTTAATTAAATGCTCTCATCTTTATTTAATTGCAGTTTGACTTCTTGGGATGATAACTGATTGACTTCAGCTAAAATCTGTGCCAAGGCATCATCATCTACTTGTTCTAATTGTTTACCAATGACTATTTCTGCTAGTCCGGCGATGGTGGGACTCTGAAAAATAGTTTGTACGGGTAACTCAATGGTGAAAGTTTGCCGTAAGCGGGAAACCACTTGAGTAGCCAAGAGGGAATGTCCACCTAGTTCAAAGAAGTTATCATGAATGCCGATTTTGGTAATTTCTAGTACAGAGGATATGATATCAGCGATCGCCTGTTCTGTTTCAGTTTGTGGGGAGACAAAACTAGTGTGGCGATTTTGATCTAAATCTGGGGATGGAAGGGCGCGGCGGTCTAGTTTACCGTTGGTAGTTAGCGGTAAACTATCCAGCAGCACAAAAGCCCAGGGAATCATATAATCAGGTAATTGTCCCTCTAGATGCTGACGCAGTTCATTAATTAATAGTTGGGGACTTGTCCAAGTCGTTTCTTTGGTAGTGCTGGGGATTTGTGGAGACTCAGACTTAACCGCATCAGCCACAATATAAGCTACCAAACGTTGATTTCCTGGAGTATCTTCACGAGCAATCACCACATTTTCCTGCACCACAGGATGTTGATTCAACGCCGCCTCAATCTCTCCCAACTCAATACGGAAACCGCGAACCTTTACTTGATGGTCAATTCGTCCCAAGTATTCAATATTCCCATCGGGTAAATAGCGAGCCAAATCACCAGTTTTGTAGAGAGGGTTATAGGTGACAGGATTATTCCTAATACCCAATCGGATAAATCTTTCTTGGGTTAACTCTGGACGATGCAGATAACCGCGTGCTACCCCAGCACCACCAACATACATTTCACCCCGCACCCCAACAGGAACAGGCTGCAAATGCTCATCCAGAATATAGACTTGCAAATCAGGAATCGGCACACCAATCACACTACTACGACTCCCAGCATCCGCCATACTCAACGGACGAAAAGTCACATGAACAGTAGTTTCCGTAATCCCATACATATTGACCAACTGCGGACAAGCATCCCCATGTCTTTCAAACCAAGGTAATAAACTAGTTGGGTCAAGAGCCTCCCCCCCAAAAATCACCCACCGCAAAGCAATCCTCTCATTTCCTCCTCTCTGCGCCTCCGCGTCTCTGCGTGAATTTTCCACCCAAATCAACTGTCGAAAAGCCGAAGGAGTCTGATTTAACACCGTCACTCCCTCCCGCAGCAGCAAATCATAAAACGCCTCCGGGTCACGACTCACCCAAAAAGGCACAATCACCAACCGACCGCCATACAACAAAGCCCCCCACATTTCCCACACCGAGAAATCAAAAGCGTAGGAATGAAACAGAGTCCAAACATCCCTAGCATCAAACTTAAACCAATCCTGCGTCGCCGCAAATAGACGAGTCACATTGCCATGATTGACCATTACCCCCTTCGGCTTACCCGTAGAGCCAGAGGTATAAATCACATAAGCCAAACTCTCCGGTATCGCTTGACTCACCGGATTTTCTGAACTGAGAGTGCTGATAACTTGCCAGTCTGTATCCAAGCAAACCTTGTTAGCAGAAAAAATCGGTAAAATATCCAAACATTGCGACTGTGTTACCAACACCGATACTTGAGCATCCGCCAGCATAAACTCCAAACGTTCAGCCGGATAATCTGGGTCAAGGGGGAGATATGCACCGCCAGCTTTGAGAATCCCTAGTAAAGCCACCATCATCTCAAAAGAACGTTCCACGCAGACACCCACCAGCGTCTCAGGCTTGACACCCAAAGATTGCAAATGATGCGCCAATTGATTAGCACGCACATTTAACTCACTGTATGTCAGACTTTGCTCACCAAATACTAAAGCCACGGCATCAGGTGTTTTTTCTACCTGCTGCTCAAACAATTGATGTAAACAGTAATTGCTAGAGTATTCTGTTTTATGGGCATCCCAGGCTGAGATTAACTGTTGTTTCTCTGTATTGCTAATTAAAGGTACTTGTGTAATTGGTAACTCTGGCTGAGTAACGATCGCAGTTAATAAATTTTGAAAATGCCCCATCATGCGGGTAACAGTATCAGCATCGAAGCGATCGCTATCATATATAATCTTGCCAGATAATGTCTGCTGCGCTGCTACTACTAAGGTTAAAGGATAATTATTAATTTCAAAAACCCGGACATGATCAATTTCTAAACTTGCTAAAGGTTCTTGTAGTGCTGCATCTACTGGGTAATTTTCAAATACTACCAAGCTTTCAAATAACGACATTCCCCGTGGAATTTCACTCCAGCCGTGAATATCGACCAAGGGACTGTAAGAATATGGCTCTCGTTCTATTTGCTGGGTTTGTAAATATTGCAACCAAGGTACAATCGCCGTATCTTCCGGGATTTGTACCCGCACCGGTAGGGTATTAATAAACAAACCCACCATTGATTCCACCCCTACCAAAGTTGGAGGACGACCGGATACCGTAGCCCCAAAAACTACATCCAATTCCCCACTGTAGCGACTCAGTAATATTGACCAAGCTCCCTGTACTAAAGTAGAAAGGGTGACACGGTGCTGTTGAGCAAAACTTTGTAGGGTATCCGTAATCTGGGATGATAACTCAAAAGTTATGTCTAAAAAATTACCTTGATGATGTACACCCCGGTTTCCTCCTAGAGGTGTCGGTGCAGTAAACCCTTGTAAGTTTTGCCGCCAAAAGTTTTCCGCCGCAGCAATATCTTGACGTTGCAACCAAGTAATATACTCTTGGTAAGGACGGGGAGTAGCTAAAGATAGACGCTCACCACGATTTCCAGCTTCGTAGAAAGTAAACACTTCTTGAAACAGAATCGGTAGTGACCAACCATCTACTAATAAGTGATGAAAACTAGCAACCAGTTCATAAGTATTTTCTCCCAGTCGCAACAAAGCACAGCGCATCAGGGGAGCTTGATCTAATTTAAAGCCTTGAGTGCGATCGCTCACCAAAAATTCTTCTACTTGTTTTTGCTGTTCCGAGGGAGCAAGTAAACGCCAATCGCACTCAGTCCAGGGTAAGGTAACTTGATGGCGGACAATCTGTAAGGGTTTTTTGCGATTTTCCCACACAAACAGCGTTCTTAATACAGGATGTCTCTCTACTACTTGTTGCCAAGCCTGCTTAAACACTGCCACATTTAAGTTACCGCTAATTGTGCAAATAAATTGCTCAAAGTAAATACCCGACTCCGGCGAGTACAGAGTATGAAACAGCATCCCTTGCTGCATTGGCGACAACGGATAAATAGCCGCGACGTTTTTACTTTTGGCTGGTTGTTCTGAGATGGTCATGGTTTCCTTTTAATTCGTAATTCGTAATTCGTAATTCGTAATTTATTGAATTAGTTTGTCTCCCCTACTTTTATTCATCGATTTCTGCTAACAAAGCATCCAACTCGTCTTGATTTAACTCGGCTGCGGGAAAATCAGATGGGGTGTATCCGCCGGTGGCTGACTGACAGTGGTGGATGAGTGTTTGTAAGGCGGTGATGAAATCGTTGGCTAGGTGTTCAATGGTGCTTTGTTTATGCACTTTTTCGCTGTAAGTCAAATTGATGTGTAGTTTGCCTTCTGCTACAATTCCATTGATTTCTAATAAGTGCGGACGATGGGATAAAGAACTTTGAGTTGCTCCGGTGGATGTTTTGGCAAAGCCTTGGATAATTCCGGGGGGGATGCGGTCAAATTGTCCTAGGTAGTTGAAACATACCTCGGCTTTACTGGCTAGCTGGCGCATCTGTTCGTCATCACTGAGATAGCGTAGGATTCCGTAGCCTATGCCTTTCTGGGGTAGGCTGCGTAGTTGTTCTTTGATGGATTTTAGGGCTTCTCCTGGGTTTTGATTGGTTTCACCCAGAGAGGCGGAGTCTCTGAGGAAGGGAGTTGTGTCAAGTGATAGGAGAATGGGGAAAATGGAAGTGAACCAACCTACTGTCCGGGAGATGTTGATATCTGCAAAGAGTTCTTCTCTTCCGTGACCTTCTAAGTCGATGAGGAGTGAATTGTTACCTGTCCAATTATTAAAACTTTGGAGGCAGGCAGTTAGTAAAATATCGTTAATCTGGGTATTGTAGACTTGGGGGATTTCTTGTAGCAGTGCTAGAGTTTCTTCTTCACTGAGACTAACTGATACTTGAGTCGCACTAGCAACGGTGTTGTGGGCTTTACCGTTGGGATAGTCTACTGGTAGGGGGAGATTATGGGACTGGGTGAGCCAGTATGCTATTTCTGATTTTAGAGCAGGCGATTGCCCATATTCTTGTAAATGTGTTGCCCAATCTTTAAAGGAGTTTGTTTTGGGTGGTAGTTGAATAGTTTCTCCACGGCTGAGTTGTTGGTATGCAGTCGAAAAGTCTTCTAATAAAATTCTCCAGGAGACTCCATCTACCGCTAAGTGATGAATGATGATGAGTAATTGACTGGGTTTATCTGTCTCCAACTTAAACAGCACTACCCGCATTAATTCACCTGCGGACACATTCAAGCTAGCTTGTAATTTTGCTGCTAATGCTGTGATTGTCTCTTGTTGCTGTTTGGGACTAAGCTCTGATAAATCTATCACATCAAAAGGTACAGTATTGACAGCATCGCTATTAATCTGCTGCCATTGGGAATCATCGCGCCAGAACTTCAGCCGTAAAGCATCATGATGTTCTAATAGCTTTTGGACTACCTGCTGTAATAATTCTGGCTGCAAATCTGGCTGTACTTCTAGTAGTACAGATTGATTGAAGTGGTCTGGTTGGGGTGAATTTTGTGCAAAGAACCAATGCTGAATCGGAGTTAAAGGTAATTCTCCAGTGACTAAACCTTGTTCTGCTGGGATACTACCCATTGTGCAGACTGCTGCTAACTGAGCAATTGTTTGATGTTGGAATATCTGCTTGAGTGTTAGCTGTATCCCTGCTTGATTGGCGCGAGCAATTACCTGAATACTAATGATGGAATCGCCACCCAACTCAAAGAAGTTATCATGAATACCGACTTGTTGTAGTCCCAGGATTTCACCCCAGATATTAGCCAAACTTTCTTCAATGTGGTTACGCGGTTTAACTACATCATCTTGGTTGCTAGCTTCTAACTCTGGTGCAGGGAGGGCGCGACGATCTATTTTACTATTGGGTGTGAGGGGTAAAGCTTCTAGGAATACAAAGACATTGGGAATCATGTACTCAGGAAGTTGCTCTTGCAGTAAATTACGCAATTCGCTGCTAGTCGGTGTTTCCTGTTGAGAAACGACATAAGCTACTAAAAGTTTCCTTCCCGGCTGGTCTTCGCGGATGATGACGACGGCTTGCTTAACTTGGGGATGGGCAATAATTCCGGCTTCAATTTCACCTAATTCTATCCGAAAGCCCCGTAATTTTACTTGATTGTCAATTCGTCCTAGGTATTCAATATTGCCATCTGGTAAATACCGGGCTAAATCTCCGGTTTTATACAGACATTTCTCTTCCTGAAAGGGACTGGAAATAAACTTCTCCGCAGTCAATTCTGGACGGTTACGATAACCTCTCGCTAATCCTGCACCACCAATATGCAATTCCCCAGCGACTCCAATTGGTACAGGTTGTCCGTAAGTATCCAGCAGATAAATTTGAGTATTGCCGAGGGGATGACCAATCAATACTTTACCTTCACCTGGTTCTACTTGATAAACTGTTGACCAGGTAGTAGTTTCTGTCGGGCCGTAAGCATTCCAGAGTTCACAACTTCTGGCGAGTAGTTGATTAGCTAAATCCCTGGGTAGGGCTTCACCAGCACATAATATTTTTAATTTTTCTGTACCATTCCACCCAGAAGCTAACAAAATTCGCCAAGTGGCTGGTGTCGCCTGCATGATTGTAGCGTGAGATTCCAGTAGCAACTTTTGCAATGCGTAGCCATCTTTAGTCATCTCGGTACTAACTAAAACCACCTTTGCTCCTACCATCAATGGTAAGAAAATATCTAGTACCGCAATATCAAAGGATAAAGTGGTGACGGAAAGTACCACATCTGCGGCTGTAATTCCTGGTTCTTGCGCTACTGAGGTTAAGAAGTTGACCACCGCACTGTGAATAATTTGCACGCCTTTGGGTTTACCAGTAGAACCAGATGTGTAGATTATATAAGCTAGATGATTGGGGGAATGGGTAGTGGGCTGTGGGCTGTGGGGAGAGTAGGCAGATATTGCTAGCCACTCTGTATCTAAACAGATAATTTTTGCCATTGTTTTTGGCAGTAAATCTACTAGAGGCTGTTGTGTTAATAGCACCTCAATTTCAGCATCCTCTACCATGAACGCCAAACGTTCCGCCGGGTATTTGGGGTCAAGAGGAACATAAGCACCCCCAGCTTTGAGAGTTGCTAACAAACCCACAATCATATCTAGGGAACGTTCTACACAAATTCCTACCACTTTCTCATTACCCACACCCAAAAACTGTAGGTAACAAGCTAGTTGATTAGCACGAGTATTTAACTCAGCATAAGTTAACTCTTCCCCAGTCCCGATTCCTACCGCCACGGCATCAGGTGTTCGTTCTACCTGGGCTTCAAATAGTTGGTGTAAATATAAATCAGTGGGATAATCAGCCTCTGTATGATTAAAATCAACTAGTATTTTTTGTTCTTCACTAGCTGTTAACAGAGGTAATAAACCCACAGGCTGTTCTGGATTTGTGGTGACTGCTATTAGTAAATTATGGAAGTGATGAGCAATACGTTCAATAGTTGCTAAATCAAACAAATCGCTGTTATATTCCCATCCCCCGGCTAAACCTTGGGGAGTTTCTTCCATTGACAGGGTTAAATCAAACTTGGCTGTAACTGTCTCAATAGGTAAAGGTGTGAGACTCAAACCAGGTAATTCAAAATTTTGGGAGGGGGTATTTTGCCAAATAAACATCACTTGAAACAGGGGACTGTGGCTCAGATTCCGTTCTGGCTGTAAGGCTTCTACTACCTGCTCAAAGGGGACATCTTGGTAAGCATAAGCCTCTAGCGACACTCGCCGGACTTGTTGCAGTAATTCCGCAAACTTGGGATTGTCTGTAATTTGGGTTCTCAATACCAAAGTGTTGACAAAAAAGCCAATTAATGATTCTGTTTCTTTGCGATCGCGGTTAGCAATGGGTGTACCAACGAGTATATCTGTTTGTCCACTGTAGCGATGCAGTAACGTTACAAATGCCGCTTGCAGGGTCATAAATAGGGTAACGCTAGATTTTTGACTCAAACTCTTGAGTTTTGCTGTCAAGTCAGCATCCAGTGTAAACCCATAGTAACCCCCTTGATAACTTTGGATTGGTGGACGGGGGCGATCAATTGGTAATTCTAACAGTGGTGGCGCACCTGCTAGCTGTTGTTGCCAATAGTTGAGTTTTTTCTCTAATACTTCTCCACTCAACCATTGTCTTTGCCATACTGCAAAATCAGCATACTGAATTGCTAACTCTGGTAAGGGGGAGGGTTTTTCCTCAGTGAAGGCGGTATACAGTGCTGATAATTCTTGGATGAATACACCCACAGACCAACCATCACAAACAATGTGATGCAGGTTAATTAATAGAATATGAGACTGTTCACCCAAACGCAACAACTGCGATCGCATTAAGGGAGCAATGGCGAGGTCAAAGGTTGTTTGTGAGTTAGTGATTGTCAGTTGCTTAACTTGTTCAGCTTGTTCTGGTAATCCCTGTAAATCTATGAGTGGGAGTGTCACAGTCACAGCAGGAACAATTACTTGGGTAGGTACGCCGTTGATGGTGGGAAAACTTGTCCGCAAAACTTCATGACGATGGACAATTTCCTGCAATGCTTGCTCTAGAGCTGCAACATTTAAGTATCCTTGCAATTGTAAAGCCGCAGGTACATTGTATGTGCCACTGCTGGATTCCAATTGGGCTAAAAACCATAGTCGTTGCTGTGACCACGATAGAGGTATGGGTTGATTATCTCTAGTGACAGGAACAAGGGGTGGTGAGAGTAACCCTGAGTCCGTTTGCTGTAGTTTATGGATGGCTTGGTCTAGTTCCGCTACTGTGGGAGATTCAAATAATAACCGTAGGGGTACTTCAATGCGGAAGATTACCCGCAGACGTGAAATAACTTGTGTAGCTAATAGGGAATGTCCCCCCAAGGCAAAGAAGTTATCGTGAATGCTAACTTGTTTGATTCCAAGGAGTGAGGCGAAGAGGTCAGCAATTAAGACTTCCGTTTGTGTACGCGGTAAGACAAAGTTTTCGGAAGTGATATTAATATCTGGGATGGGGAGAGCATTCCGGTCTAGTTTGCCGTTAGGTGTGAGAGGTAAAGTATTAAGCACTACAAAGGCAGTCGGAATCATGTAGTCGGGGAGTTGCTGTTTGAGGGCGTTTCGCAACTCGTCGCTTGTTGGTGCTTCCCCGTCTGGAATGAGGTAGGCTACTAAACGTTGGTCGCCTGGTTGATCCTCCCGGACAATTATCGCCACTTGTTTGACTTGGGGATGTTGATTGACGGCTGTCTCAATCTCTCCCAACTCAATGCGAAAGCCTCGTACTTTTACTTGGTGATCTGTCCTTCCGAGGTATTCAATATTGCCATCTGGTTGATAACGTGCCAAATCTCCCGTCTTATACAGCCGTGCGCCTGGTTCATGAATGAAGGGGTGAGAAATGAATTTCTCTTTTGTCAACTCAGGACGATTCAAATAGCCCCTTGCCACACCAGCTCCACCAATATAGAGTTCACCTCTGACACCAATGGGGACTGGTTGCAGGTATTCATCCAAAATATAAAGTTGGGTATTAGCAATGGGACGACCAATTAAAATCCCCTCTGTTAACGAAGTGTCATCTGTTACTTCATAGATGCAACAACCCACAACAGTTTCTGTCGGGCCATATTCATTAATTAGTCGAGTTTCTGGGGCGTTTTCTCGCCAGAATTGCAGA
>NZ_JAYGGZ010000083.1:0-18144 GCF_034931465.1 Anabaena sp. UHCC 0399
TTCCTTGATGAGTGATCGCACGTTGTCTGGCGATACAATCACACAATCGGGGGTATATTGCATCACTTCTCGAATAAACCAATGTCTCTTCATCTCCCTACAAGGTTTAACTCTTGATTTCAATATCGTACAAGTCGCATAGGGTTAGGAGTTTTTGTTTGAGGCGATCACGCAGACTCTCAGGTGATACAATCACACAATCTTCCCAATACCGCGATACTTCTCGAATCAACCAGAAGGGATTAGCTACTCGCCGCACCACCTGACGCACATTATTAATCATGTCATCCTCAATATCATCTTCTTTCGGTTGATAAGCTTTGGCTAGCCAACCTCGAAAGTGTAATTGCACTTTTGTATAATCAAGTTCACCCCGCCAATCTCCACTTGTCGGGACAACAGACTTAATTCGCTCAAAGCTTAAGCAACGATTGTGCCAAAGTTCGGGTAATTCTGGGATATCGTTTTCTACGTCTGCTGTCTCTTCGCACCAAATCATGAGATAAAAGCGTTTCTCAAAAAACCTCACCTCAGCGTGACGAACTTTGTAATCTAATTCCTGACCTTGAGAGTTGGAATAGAGAATGTAGAAAGGCTGTTTAGCTTTACTTAGTTCTTCTATCGTATTTCGCCATTCTTGGATAGGTTGACTAAGTTGTTTCATCAGTAATTGACGAAGAGGTGCTTCGAGATTGCCACGTTCTAGTAAAAGTGCAAGTACAGTTTGCGCTTCTCCTATGTGACCTGCATCATTCAAAGCTTTTATTGCCTGCTGTAAGGCATGAACTTGGTTAGAGTCAAGGGTGAAAGGCTTTCCGACCTCTACAGACTGTTGTGCGATCGCCACTATTAAACCCGAAATGCTTGGTTCTTTGCCCCAAGTGATATTAAGTTGGCGAGCGAGCGCTTCTAGTTGTTCCTTAGTTCCTGGCGGAATTGACAGTGTAATTGTTTCTTTTTTTCTCGGCATTTACAAAATGTACTTGCACTTTTAAATTAATTATGTCATATTCATAAATGTAATTATAAATAGTCTAGTTGCAAAAAGTGCAGTGACATAACTTGAGTTTGCAAGGTTATCTCAGTATAAGCACCCATCTCAAAAGTTGATTTTGCACCCTAGACTCGATTTTGGATTGGAGTATTTTTATATGTCCAAGCGCAATAGGCTTTTGAATAATCCTCCGAAGTCTTTGGAGGAGATTTATTTCAGTGAAATTCGCCCCCAGCTTTACGAAAATCATGCACATCATCATCAATACGGCGTAAGAAAGGGTACGACCCTTGCAGAACACCTCGATTCTGCGTGTCAGTTCATTTTGACAGTTAGCCGAATCGCAGAAGTACCAGAACATAAAAGACCTTTGCTACTAGCTGCAACTGCTGTACATGACCTGAATAAATTAGATACCCAAAAACGTAATATTAAAACCCTGGCTAGAAATCAGGAATTTTTACGAGAACAACTAGAAAAGGCTTGTGTACTTAGCTTTGTTGTCTCAGAAGATGATTTGGAGTTAGTCAGAAAGCTAATTGAGCGCCATTCAGGCCATAACGTCAGCGATGGAGCAAGATTTTTACCAGAAGACCCAAATATTGAACGTTGGGCGGCGATGCTTACAGCTGCGGACTTATTTGATTTAGGAATTCCAGATGCACAACGTTTTCGCAAACTGGAAAAAGAATTAACCGTTGCTTTTGGACGAAGCTGTAACCTTTTTAGAATCAGCATTTCTGAAGACAAAGGCTATATTACAGCCCTGTTGCTGGGTGCTTGCGAAGAGGTTTTGCAAAAGTATGGGTTAAATCCTTTAGCAATTTTCCCTGATGGCGAACTTTTTGAAGGAGAAACATTATCAAACGTAGATTTAACAAAAGAAATAGCGGCTGTTTGGCAAAGTAAAATTGACCAAGTTTTTGGGAATAATATCGAAAGACTTGTCAGACCTACTAAAGATGGTATTAAAGTTACTTATCAAGCTATCCAACAAAATATTGAGGAAGTTTTGGTAAATGTTGAGGCTCTTTTAGAAAGGAAAAAAGCTGGATATAAATCAGACAAGATTGCTAAAGATGTAACTAAGTGGGGTGAAGCTGCTGGTGCAGAAGCACTAATAAAAGCGGCTGAACTTCAGTTATTACCTGTAAGTAATGCAGAAGAATTTGCCATATCTGAAGGTTTAAAGGCAGCTTATCTTAGTTACCGTGAAGCCGGATTAAGCCCTAAAGAAGTTTGGGATAAAATCGCTCATCATACGGGTATATCTGAACTTCAGCGCACTGCAATTGAGCCATTTAATGGTCAATATGGGCGACCTTTATTTGCTGCTAAGGCTGCTGTTAAAGGAATTGAGGGTATTAAAAAAGCCCTACAAGAATCTTTCCAACTAAGAAAGGAAAGTACACAAATATCTGAAGAAACAGAAGTATCTGAAGAAATGATTGCAGTCGTTAGCAGAATGGTAAATTTACCTTTTGCTATTCGGTTAAATGGAGTCGATGATTTAAATGCTTATGTAGAAGCAAATCCCAGACAAAGATGCTCTTTAGGTTCTACTTCTACAGATATAGATGAGCTAATTTCAGATAATATGCCTCCTGGTACAAAAGTACAAGCTTTTTCTAATCGCTTACCGGGAGGTATCAGTGCTGAACCGAAAAGACAAGCAGATTCAATTGCAGCTTTAGCTTACCAATTAATGGCAGTCGGGGCAAACTTTCCTGCTGTTAAAAAACAAGACCCGCTTTATTTGCACTTAGCATTACCGAAAGGTTCTGCTCCAGAACTATTGAGAATTTGGCGTAGACTTTTAAAACAACTTGCAGCAACAAATGCTGAAGGTGGTACTGTCACTATTGATGAATTGAAATTATATAAAGATAATCAGCTTGAATTTAAAGCTAACAAAGTAGTCGGTTTAGCATTACCAAAGCGTCCTGATTTTGTTCATACATCTGTCATTATTCCTTTACTTTGGGGAGATGTTAATAATTCTTTAGCTTTACTAAAATCATTGAGGCTTGCTTTAGAGATTTCCTTGTCTTTAGATATTGGCTTTCCTTTTGTATTGAGTAGCAATTTAGAGGTGGAGTTATCTAATGATGTTTACGGACGAATAGAGGGAATTCCTTCTGCACTGCAAACTTTATTGGGAAATGGACAATATCAGCAACGCCAAGATGCAGAAAAAATTCTTGAGCGACTACGTTGCATTGGCAAACTAGCAACATCTGTTGCAAGTATTCAGAAAGCTGATGATTGTTTGTATGATTTGGCTCGTGCTTGTGTTAGACCAATTGAACTTTATTATGTATTGCTACGTTGGACTCTGCGAGAACAAGACGAACCAAACTTGAGCGTTATTTGGAGTCGGATTTGTGAGCCATTAAATACTTTACTGGAGAGCTTTATGCCGGATGAAAACTTACTCTTAACTAAATATCTTAAAGAAGCTGCTCAAATTGCAGCAGAAGGAAAAATTTGGGGAAGTTCTTTTAAACGAACTGCTCAAGCAGAACCGTTTACAGCCTTTATTGCTGCTATTCGTTCTCAAAAGCCTTATTTGGGATTAGATGTAATTTTTGCTGCTTTAGTACAGCAATATCATACTCGCTTAGACCGTATCCGTGAGCATGGCGTAGGTGCAACAAAGTATGAACAGGTCAAGCGTTATTACGAGCTATTACGAAAACTATATGAGGAGGTTTATTCAGCACGTCCTGAAAAGTTTTTATCTGACCAAAAAACTTTAGAAGCTGCTTATTTATTCTTCCTTGAAGAAGCACGTAAATAACTTAAAAGTCAATCTGAAGATGATTCTGTTGAAACAACTACAACTGTTTAAATAATTAGGAGTTTTTCATCATGTCCATTTCAAAACTTTCCTCAGTTCTAGCAACAAGTTATGAGAACTTCCCCAAAGGACGTTTTATTACTTTAGTTGTTTTAAGAACAACCCATTCTGAAACTATCTTTCGCACAGAAGGTTCAGGTGAACCAATGTGTAGCGAATTTGTCCAAGCTGGTTTAGAAGGTGAAAATCAAAAAACTATAATTCAACGCTTGGTAATGACTAAACGTAAACAAGTAGCACCAGAAAGACGCTACGGAAGAGAACATTTAAGAGCGCATGAGCTTTTATACACTAACCCTAAAGATGGCTCTCTTTGTTCTTTAAATACTAATGCACCTTGTGAAATGTGTGTAGATTGTTTCCTCTACGGCTTCGCGGCTGGTGGGGGTGGCGCTCAAAAAAGTCGCATTTGGACTGAAGACGCTTTTAGTATTTTACCTGCTAGTGATGTTGTAGGCGATCGCACCATAAACGCCATCTACGAAACTGGTACAATGCGCGATGAAAAAGGTAATCCCTCAACAGCTTTAAATACCAGTGAATACATCAAACCAGGCGTGCATTTTCTAGATGTCGTCACCCTAAAAGATGTAACTGCGGATGAACTGCGGTATATCATCGGTAACATTCTGTTCACAAGTCGTTATGGTGCTGTTTCCAGCCGTGTTGGACGCATGGAAAACGAGATATTAGGTGTATTTGGTAGTATTACCGAACTTCCTAGTTCTCTGGAACTTGTACAAGCTACTTATGATGTCTTAGGTAAGCCTTTAGAACACCCCTTGAATATTAATCAATTAATTACAGCAAGCAAACAAGTAATTGCTAATTGGAAAAATAAAAGAGGAGTTTCTGTGCAGATGTCTGAAGAAGAATTAGCAAATTTACTGACTGATGTAGAAACTAATTGGTCAGAAGCTGAACGTGATAATTTTCTCAAACGTTTAACGCAATCCTATGAATCCTTTCGTCAGGTTGCACCTGAAAAGAAAAAGGCTAAGGCGAAAGGCAAGAATACACCAGTTGAAGTAGAGATTTAGATTATGTCAACAATTCCTTTTCAGCAGGCAAAACTTGTTGAATTATACTGTCTTGAACCAGTCTTTTTTGCCTCTAGGGAGTTGTCTGATACCTATTACACCGAGGGGGTAATTGGGAATTATGCTCTTACTTATGCTTTAGGTAAGGTAAATTCCCCCTATCGCCTCCAAGGTCAGGCTACAGGACGACCAACCTACAAAGAAGATTTACAACCAATCGCACAAGATTTTTATATATTACCAGCTTCACCCATAGGCAGAGTGACATTCAGATTTGAACGTTTCAATGCTCTTTCTGATTCTTACTGGTATGCAATGACTAATAACCGTGTTGCTACGGCGCGGGAAGATTTACCATTACAACGTCAAGGTAAAAAACCAAGTTCATTTAGACCAAGTAATTTTCCGCAAACTGGAAGACTGCGGATGATTGAACGCAGAAATAAATTTCAAACTCTGGTATTTGGAAATAATCAATTACCAAATTATATTCGCCTTGGTAAATTCATGAGTAAAGTCAAGGTGAATGTGCTGAATGAATTTCCTGTGACTTTACTACCAGAAGGTGAATATCAAAGTCAACATTATCTAAATGCTGCTGATTTACCAAAGCAAATAGAGGCTTTAGCGTTCGATTTAATTTCTATTCCTCCTGCACCCATCATTAAAAATCTTCGTTTCCGAAGTGCTGCTTGGCAAGTTGGGGAAATGATTGTACCAGCAGGGTTACATTTTTGCGCTAGAGAAAGTAACAATGAGTAATCAAAGATTAGTTATCAGATTAGAACCGCGCAGTATTTCAGCTTGTGCATCTTTGCCAGATGAACTATCTTTCATGAAAAATGCACTTCAGCATCAAGTTGATGTATTTGAACAATCTAAGGATGCAGATATTATCCTTGATTTAGCACCAACTGGCACAGGTAAAACCAACGCAGGATTAACAGTATTAAAACATCAGCCAAATAAAAGTGCTGTTTACATTGCTCCAACTAATGCTTTAATTGAACAGCAAACAGAAGCAGCAAAAAAGTTTGTCAGGGAGGCTAACTTACCTCATGTAGTCAAATCAGCTTCTGCTAAAGACATTAAAAGCTGGTCTAACGATAAAGTTGGCAGTCGTTCAGGGGAAAAGCTGTATAATGTATTACGAAATCCAGCTACAGTTTTTCCTGATGTTGGGGCTAATACACCCATCATTTTAGTCACAAATCCTGATATCTTTTACTATGCAACTTTCTTTGCATATAACAACTTAGATAGAGGTAATATCGCCAGTAGTTTTTACACCAAATTTTCGACAGTCATTTTTGATGAATTTCACCTCTACGATGCTAAACAGCTAGTAGGAATGTTGTTTTATCTCGCTTATTCTCAGGTTTTTCGCTTTTTTCAGGACGGGCGTAAAATAGTTTTGCTGACAGCAACACCAGAACCAGCTTGTGAATTAGCATTGCAGAATTTAAAACAGGCTGGTGTGAAGATAGCAAGAATTGATGGAGAAGCAGGTAATACTAATCTTTTACCGTCACAAACAGCAGTTAATCTAGAATTAAGACCAAAACCAGATAGTAAGGAAGAGTGGTTAGCAGAGTTAGCAGTAGAAATTGTCCAACGTTTTCGAGAAAGACCTGATGAAAATGGTGCTGTAATTCTTGACTCTCTTGATAATATTAATCGTCTCTCAGATTTACTTCGTCAACAAGGACTTGGCGATGACATGGGACGCATTACAGGCCCTGCACCCAAAAAAGATAGACAAAGGGCTATGCAGTGTCAAATCATATTAGCTACTAGCACCGTAGATGTAGGATTTAACTTTGAAAGACATCCTGAACCGAAACGGCAAAATTTAGATTGGTTAATTTTTTCAGCACGCGATCGCGCCGCATTTTGGCAGAGAATTGGTAGAGTAGGGCGTGTTTTGGGTAAATCTGAAACTAATATTGATTCAGAAGCTATTGCTTACTTACCTGCTAACGCCTGGGAAGAAGGCTTAACTTCTCTAGATACTATTGCGGGACGTACAGCACTAAAAGACTTACTTGAAACACTTCCCTGTTTAGATAAGCCTTTTTTAAAAGCTTACTGGCGTTCAGAAGCATTTCTAGAAATTGCCCGTCCCTTGTTGGAATTGGAAGAAATGCTTGAAGGTTTAGCTGAGGAAAAATTGATTTTGGAGTTATTCAATACTCTAAAATCGATTTTTGAAGGAAACAGAACTTGGGATGATTATCGCTATAGAATGAAACTTTTACGAGGTGCTGAAACTATTGCGAAAAAAACTCCCAAAGAAATCAAAAAGGATTGGAAGTATATCCAAGGTGGTCAAGCTTTTGTCAGAACTTTTATCAAGGCTAAATTTTCTGAAGATTGGGATGACTTACAAGCTGGACGTACAACTTTAGACGAATACGTAGATTTATTTAACAAACATGAAGAGGCGCTAGCTAAGTTAAAAGAATTTGCTGAAGTTTTTAGTACAAGCTATGCACCGTTATTTAGTTTTCGCTCTAGTCTGTTTGAAAGTCTTTCTATTCGTGACCCTCATGGTTTGATTCTAGATGAATCCGAGGAAACAAGACTAGATCCTTTTCACCTATTACGCTATTACGAATTTGTCCAAAATGGTGATTATATTGAAGTCACCAGTCGCGCCACTGAAACTTATCAATTGAGTTTTGAATTACGCTACACTGATAACTGGCAAGAATTTATCAGTACAGAACTGAACAAACTAACAGCTTTTAAAAATTGTCAAATTATCCGCAGTGCAGGAGGAGCAATACGACCCACACCCCTAATACAGGCTTTGAATAGGCATCTTTTACCAGGAGTAATTATTTGCCCAAGAACAAATGCTGCTGTTATTTTCCAATTAAACAAGCAAGGAATTACTTCTTATCCAATAACCATCGTTTGTAATGATATGGAGAAAGAATATAGATTCTTTTCAGGCTTGTCAGGAATTTTAACAATGGCAATGAAGTTCCGTCAATTACGTCTTCCAGATGATGAAATTTTTATAGCTTGAGCCGTAATGAAAAATTTATACTCAGCTAGAGAAAAAGTGACCAAATAATATTCTACACCGATTGTAAATATTTACATAAACGGAGAATCACAAAATGCAAGAAAATACTCCAACAATTGCAGAACTTAAAGAACTTTCCTTACAAATGCCTGAAATAATACCTTACTTAAAAATGTTGGTTCTGTTTGGTTCTAGAGCTACTGGTAACACTAACGCAAACAGTGACTGGGATTTTGCTGTGTTATGTGATGAAGAGCAGCGTCATAATTATACACAAAATAATATTTCGGTTTTGTTTGAATTACCTATGCTGATTGGCGAAGTATTAAAAATAAATCCCGAACATATTGACGTTGTAGAACTAAATCAATCTTCTTGGCTAATTTCTCATTTTGTTGCTCGTGATGGCATAATTATCTTTGAAAAATATCCTGGAGAATTTGAAGATTTTCGATTAACTTCATTGCAGCCGGAATCAGAGTTAAAAAAGTTCCGTCAAGAACAACATCGAATTATTGAAATAGAATTAAATAAATGGGGCGCATGAATAATATCGATTCTGAAATAGTTTTGGCTAGGCTTAGGTTAATTACCAAGTATTACAACACTTTAGAAGAGTTTCGCTCTATTAGCATTGATGAATTTTTAGATAATTTTCGTCAACAACTTATTGTAGAACGACTACTGCAATTAATGATTCAAGCTGCGATAGACATTAATGACCATATCTTATCAAGACTCAAACCTGGCAACACTATCACTAATTTTGAGGCTTTTATTGAACTTGGTAAATATGAAATAATCACACCAGAGCTAGCAAAACAATTAGCACCATCAGCAGGATTGAGAAACCGTCTAGTACATGAATACGATGATATAGATCCAAATCAAGTTTTTATGGCAATTAGTTTTGCCTTACAGCAATATCCACTTTATGTTAGACAAATTAACTCTTATTTAATTTCATTAAGTGAAGATAATGACTGAAAAAATTCAATTGGTTTAGATGAAAGATATCAAAATTCCGGCTGGAATGGCTTATCATTTTCGTAGTTAATAATTACTGTGCGATCGCTTGTGAAACACTATCAGCAACAACCCAACGCCTTCCCCAGCGATTATCTCAGCCACTTGTGGGGAGAAATCCATGCTTGTCCTTACTTTGCAATCAACAACCTTAACCGCGATTTTGTAGGGACTAAGGGATTTTCTGTGGTGTTTGTGCGATCGCACCTCTCTACAGTAGAACAACAGTTCCCCTACTTCAAACCTTACCTAGATTTAGCTCTCCAGCCTAACTGTAACGCTTTCTACCTCAATCCTTTACTACTTAAAGAAGGCTCTCGCGTTGATCCGCATATCGATCGCTCTCTGCGTTCCTACTGCAAAACCATAGAACCGCCTACCCTTGTGAGTGTTCTATATGTGCGTGTACCTCTCAACATGGAAGGGGGAGAATTGATACTCAAAGCGCACAAACGCCAACTTGGACAAGTTAAGCCGCAAATGAATACTTTACTATACTTTCAAGGTGACTTAACCCATGCTGTCAACCCTGTCAAAACCCCCGGATATCGTCTGAGTTTGGTTTGCGAACAGTATAGTTTAAGTGAGGTAGAACTCCAGGAAATCCCACCCTTTACAGTAGAGTCGCGGGTTGCTCAGTCTACAACAAAAAAACGTAAATAGGCTTTTGAATTTTGAATTTTGAATTAATATATGCCTCATAGCCTGATTCTTAACCTACTTCCCCAGTCTCCCATCTACCCCCAATTCCTCACCGGTAGACACTACCATGCTCTATTCCTTACCCTAGTCAGTTCTGTCGATCCAGCCTTGGGAGAATATCTGCACAATTCCAAGGCGGATAAAGCCTTTACCCTCTCACCCCTACAAATACAACAACGAACAAAACCACATCACCACAGCTTGCAATTGAGTCATCAAAAACCCATCCCGGCTGGAACTCCCTGCTGGTGGCGTGTCTCTCTACTAGATGACACCTTATTTAGTAAGCTAACTCCACTGTGGCTAAATCTCAACCCTGAACACCCTTGGCATTTAGGGTCAGCCAACTTGTATATTACCAGCATTCAAGGCACACCCCAATCAATGCAACCCTGGGCGAATGCTTGCAGCTATGCTCAATTATATGCACAAGCCAGCGAGAGCGATCGCGCCTTAAACTTCCTCTTCGCCACCCCCGTAGCCTTCCGCCAAGGGACATACGATACATTTTTACCCACTAGAGAATGTATCTTTAACAGTCTTCTTAGCCGTTGGCAAAAATATAGTGGAATTGAACTCAGCAATATATCATTTGAATCAATTTATCCCAGTTCTTTTAATATTAATACCGAAATAGTCCGCAACTACGACAGCAAATTTATAGGCTGCATTGGTGAAATTAGCTATCGCATTTTAGGAGAGATTGAACCAATTGTAATTAAACAAATTAACGCTTTAGCTGACTTTGCCTTATATGCAGGAATAGGGCGGAAAACAACAATGGGAATGGGAATGGTAGTAAGAAGGTGACAGGGGACAGGTGACAGGTGACAGGGGGGATATTAGGAAGGGGATAGGTTAGAGGTAATAGATAGCTGGAAATACTACTTATATAGAAATCCTAAATTTGGGATATCTAGAACATTCTCATGGCTATAACCTGTCGCCTGTAACCTATTATGAAAATCGAATCACATCGAGATTTAATTGTGTGGCAGAAATCAATGGATATGGTGGTTCAAATATATCAATTAACTAACACTTTTCCAAGTACAGAAACTTATCGAATTACGTCACAAATTACTCGTGCAGCAGTATCTGTTCCTGCAAATATCGCGGAAGGTCATGCACGCGGGGGAAGCAAAAATGCAAAAATGATTATGCCCATTTTCTGGCAATATCTAAAGGCTCATTAATGGAAACAGAAACTTTTTTGATGCTTGCAGTACGGCTCAACTATCTAACTCCAGATCAAGCTAATCCAACATTATGTCTGATTACAGAAATCAGCAAAATGCTAACCTCTCTTCGTTATCGAATATTAAAGAGCTAATGACTAATCTACATATCACTAATCTGTCACCTGTCACCTGTCACCTGTCACCTGAAGATTACATTTCCATCGCAGCCTTAAACCAATATGCCTATTGTCCTCATCGCTGCTGGAGAATGTTTTGTGCTGGAGAATTTATTGATAATCAATACACAATTGAAGGGACAAGTTTACATGAACGAGTCCATACAGTTGGAGAGATAAATCGTGAGGATACTTGGCAAGTTCGCGCAATTTGGTTGAAATCTGACACATATAAATTAATAGGTAAATCAGATTTAATTGAATCTGAAAAGGGTGAATATTACCCTATCGAATACAAGCGGGGAAGGAAAGGTGAATGGGATAATGATGAAATGCAAGTCTGCGCTCAAGCCTTGTGTTTAGAAGAAATGACAGGAAAAACTATCAACACAGGCTACATTTACTATGCTCATTCACACCAACGTCAGTTAGTAGAAATTAATCAAGAATTACGTCAAACTGCGATTTCTATTATTGCATCTGTGCAGCAATTGTTATTTACGGGTAGGATGCCAACTGCTATTAAAACTAAACGTTGTGATGGTTGCAGTCTTTACGCTTCATGTTTACCACAAGCAATTGATAAAGTTAGGCGTTATCAAGAAATCTAGGTGATAGAGGACAGGTGACAGGGGACAGGAAAGAGAATGGACTTTCTTAAAATTTGTTGTTTGCAACTGAATTAGGAAACATACTATGGGAACAGTTTACATTACTCAAGATGATGCTTTTATCGGTAAAATTGATGAGCGTCTTAACGTCAGGTTTGATAAAAAGACAATTTTAGATATCCCACTTTTAAAAATTGATGGGGTTGTAGTTTTAGGACGTGCGACTGTTTCACCGGCTGTAATTTCAGAATTACTGGAACGTCACATTACATTAACATTTCTGACTGATACAGGTCGTTATTTGGGACAATTACAGCCAGAGGTTACTAAGAATATATTTGTTCGCAAGGCGCAATGGCAAGCGGCTGGAGAATCACCCCAAGCTATTCATTTGGTACAAAGTTTTGTCAGAGGTAAACTGAAAAATTACCGTCATTTATTGCTGCGTCGCCAGCGAGAAACTACAGATTTAGATTTATCCAAGAATATTACTCGCATTGAGCAGGCGATCGCACCAATTGACACAACACATAATATAGATTCCCTGCGAGGCTTGGAAGGTGCTGGTAGTGCGGCTTATTTTGGTTGCTTTAATGAAATTATTCGCGTGATGGAATTTGAATTTACTCACCGTAACCGCCGTCCACCTAAAGACCCCGTGAACTCGTTACTCAGCTTTGGCTATGCTTTGCTGCGTCATGATGTGCAAGGTGCAGTCAACATTGTTGGTTTTGACCCATATTTAGGTTATTTGCATTGTGAACGTTATGGTAGACCATCTCTAGCACTAGATTTAATGGAAGAATTTCGTCCTATAGTCGTTGATGCGGTGGTGTTATCTGCATTAAATAAACGCTTGTTGACACCTACGGATTTTGTCACAGAACCTTTGAGTGGTGCAGTTTCCCTGATTCCTGAAGGACGCAAAACATTTTTAAAGTTATACCAACAGAAGAAGCTTTCTGAGTTCAAACATCCAGTGTTAGGACGCAAATGTACTTACCAAGAAGCCTTTGAATTACAAGCTCGATTAATGTCTAAATATCTCATGGGTGAAACGGAAAAGTACCCTCCTTTGGTTTTGAAGTAAGTGTAAGGGACTGGGGACAAATCAATTCAAAATTCAAAATTCAAAATTCAAAATTCAAAATTAAATAACTGGGGATTGGGGATTGCACTTCGGCACTTAAAAGGTAGACAGTAGAGATGAATGTTGTTATTTCTTACGATATTTCAGAAGATAAGCGGCGTACCAAAATCCACAATATCCTCAAGTCTTATGGGCAGTGGGTGCAGTATAGTATATTTGAGTGTCAGCTAAATGATACACAGTATGCTAAACTGCGATCGCGCCTCAATAAGTTGATTAAAACCGATACCGACAGCATCCGTTTTTATTTCTTGTGTGCTTGCTGCTTTGGTAAGGTTGAACGTATCGGCGGCGAACCAGTCCGCGATGACACCATTTTCTTTGCCGAATGCGCGGATGGGTAGGTGTTGAAAAAGCAGTTTCTACAAAAATGGTTGCAACTCTCTCTGTATAAGACTTTTAACGATTAACTCATGTTAAAATACCCGCGCTCCTTATATAGACTGACTTTCAGCCATTTTTATCTTGCTGTTTGGCGATCGCTTGTGTTATCATTCCACTATCCGCGATTCCGTACCTTGAAAACTTCATATAGCTTGCCTTTCAGCCTTCCGCGATTGCAATTTCATTAACTCCCTATCAGGGATTGAAACGAATTATGCGTGGCAATCGCTTCTTTAAGTTTTATTGCAATTTCATTAACTCCCTATCAGGGATTGAAACTAACTGTTGCGGGTGTTGAGGCTCTTCGCAATCATTGCAATTTCATTAACTCCCTATCAGGGATTGAAACCTCCTGGTAAACTCCATAGTTGCAAACACCTTTTAATTGCAATTTCATTAACTCCCTATCAGGGATTGAAACTTTGCAACAATCGTAGTAGGTTGTGTAATCGTTTCGGATTGCAATTTCATTAACTCCCTATCAGGGATTGAAACCGATAGATAGCTATGAATCGCTTTGCAAATACATATTGCAATTTCATTAACTCCCTATCAGGGATTGAAACGCGCTGTATCAATCCTGGATTCCCAGATAGCTAAATTGCAATTTCATTAACTCCCTATCAGGGATTGAAACGTAGGAAGCCGCGATCGCATCCAAGTCTTTTTCATTGCAATTTCATTAACTCCCTATCAGGGATTGAAACAGCAGTTAGCCGATATCTGAAGGCTTTCAAAAAGAATTGCAATTTCATTAACTCCCTATCAGGGATTGAAACGATTAATCAATCATTACAGTTTGTTGCAAAGTAAGATTGCAATTTCATTAACTCCCTATCAGGGATTGAAACGCAAAATAATACAGTATTATTTTCTAAATTTACCGATTGCAATTTCATTAACTCCCTATCAGGGATTGAAACATATTCAGAAAGATTTCCTTCTAATGACAAACCTGTAATTGCAATTTCATTAACTCCCTATCAGGGATTGAAACAATTCTTGCTAATCTAGACATGATTTTTATTTGAAATTGCAATTTCATTAACTCCCTATCAGGGATTGAAACGTAAATCTGAGAATGGCAACAAAAACCCAAAATAATTACAATTGCAATTTCATTAACTCCCTATCAGGGATTGAAACCCGACTTAATGAGGGATAGTTTAAGTTTTCGGAAAATTGCAATTTCATTAACTCCCTATCAGGGATTGAAACTTTGGGTACACCGCAGAAGCGTTTATATCCCGACCATTGCAATTTCATTAACTCCCTATCAGGGATTGAAACGTCCCCAACAACGCCACGCCATTTGTTGCTCCATTGCAATTTCATTAACTCCCTATCAGGGATTGAAACTCGGAATAATCATACAATCCGTTTGGCCCTGACTCATATTGCAATTTCATTAACTCCCTATCAGGGATTGAAACCGATGTCTAAGGCAGGTCGGCAGTCACTTCTTAATTGCAATTTCATTAACTCCCTATCAGGGATTGAAACGCAGCAACGGCTTCTATTCCTGGGATTGTAAAAACATTGCAATTTCATTAACTCCCTATCAGGGATTGAAACAAAATACAGCCGCTCTTTCTGTATTGGCGCGTGATTGCAATTTCATTAACTCCCTATCAGGGATTGAAACTGCTCCAGTGGTTGGCTCTAACTGCACGCCAAAAATTGCAATTTCATTAACTCCCTATCAGGGATTGAAACGTTTGATGATGTTAAGGAAATGTTGCCAGCTTCAGATTGCAATTTCATTAACTCCCTATCAGGGATTGAAACTTTATTTGAAGTTACGAGCGCGACAAACTCTAAATAATTGCAATTTCATTAACTCCCTATCAGGGATTGAAACGTGGCACTACTAGGTAAATCTATATATTTAAATCCAATTGCAATTTCATTAACTCCCTATCAGGGATTGAAACTCTGAAAATCTTGAAACAGAGTAAATCGCCCGGCATTGCAATTTCATTAACTCCCTATCAGGGATTGAAACAGTAATTAATTTGGAATAAAAAGAGCGATCGCTCATTGCAATTTCATTAACTCCCTATCAGGGATTGAAACCCAAAAAGACATTTGACGCAATCAATCTTGAATTGCAATTTCATTAACTCCCTATCAGGGATTGAAACAAGGATTGATTAAGGAAAGGAAATAATGGAAATGGAATTGCAATTTCATTAACTCCCTATCAGGGATTGAAACTGAATATCTACGATTAATCAATGAAATTAAACCGATTGCAATTTCATTAACTCCCTATCAGGGATTGAAACTCTGTTGTGGTAGGTATCCAGGGTTTTAGTTATCTATTGCAATTTCATTAACTCCCTATCAGGGATTGAAACCCGTTTTTCTCGTCCACATCTTCTAATCCTGTGAATTGCAATTTCATTAACTCCCTATCAGGGATTGAAACAGCATGAGTTGAGAATTGTGCTGCTATCTTTGCAGCATTGCAATTTCATTAACTCCCTATCAGGGATTGAAACGTTTAGCTGATTCTTGCGCTAATGAAACAAACTCAATTGCAATTTCATTAACTCCCTATCAGGGATTGAAACTTACTAGAATTGTAGTTTTAGCTATATTTTGTAATCATTGCAATTTCATTAACTCCCTATCAGGGATTGAAACGACTTCGCGAATACGACTGGAACAGTATTAAGCAATCATTGCAATTTCATTAACTCCCTATCAGGGATTGAAACGTTTTAGAACTGAAAGACCACTTGATAATACCAAACATTGCAATTTCATTAACTCCCTATCAGGGATTGAAACATAAAGCTCAAAAAACTGGCAATGCCAGTATAAAATTGCAATTTCATTAACTCCCTATCAGGGATTGAAACGCGTTTTTACCTACTTTAACTTTATTAAATCTCAATCATTGCAATTTCATTAACTCCCTATCAGGGATTGAAACTACGAATTATTTAAAGACAGAATCAAAACTTTAATTGCAATTTCATTAACTCCCTATCAGGGATTGAAACCCAGCGATCAGCATTCCGGCGATTAATCCGATCAATATTGCAATTTCATTAACTCCCTATCAGGGATTGAAACTTTTTGTACTACAAACTCAATGAGTAGTTAATGAAATTGCAATTTCATTAACTCCCTATCAGGGATTGAAACAACGCAAGAGTAAAGACCTAATGCTCTTTGCAGCATTGCAATTTCATTAACTCCCTATCAGGGATTGAAACGTGTTAGGGCATCCGTAACTAACAGAGGATAATATTGCAATTTCATTAACTCCCTATCAGGGATTGAAACAAAATATGCCGACTTGCGTACTGGTAAAAGTGCATTGCAATTTCATTAACTCCCTATCAGGGATTGAAACGGATGGACTTATTCGCAATGTGATGATTTTAAAATTGCAATTTCATTAACTCCCTATCAGGCAGGGCGGCCGCATCATGTCAACAAGCAACATCTATTGAGAATATACTTAAAAACAATGTCATTAGTCCTTGCTTATTGCGAAAATATTTGGCGATTACTTGGGGCTTAAAAAATAATCAAACGCGAAATCCTCATTTTTTCATTGGTTTTTAACCTTCGTTGTGATCAAGAGTAATTTAGATGCGTTTGCCCTGCCCTATCAGGGATTGAAACTTATATAGATATGCTGAGAAGAAAGGTTTAAAACAATTGCAATTTCATTAACTCCCTATCAGGGATTGAAACATTATGGCACAACTAGAAGTGTAGATGGTGGTAGAATTGCAATTTCATTAACTCCCTATCAGGGATTGAAACGGATTGTTTTAATTTTGCCTTGTAAAGTTGTGTTGTCAAATTGCAATTTCATTAACTCCCTATCAGGGATTGAAACTCACAATCAGGAGTTACAAGAGCGCGAGCGCGAGAATTGCAATTTCATTAACTCCCTATCAGGGATTGAAACGGATAAGGATTGTGTCCCAGCAAGTAAGCATAGAATTGCAATTTCATTAACTCCCTATCAGGGATTGAAACGCTCTTTTGGAAAGCTCTCGCAGAATCTCCCTAGCATTGCAATTTCATTAACTCCCTATCAGGGATTATTGCGTTCTTCTTTGCGCCTTTGCGCCTACCCTGCGGGAACGCCAAGGGCGAATGCGCGAACCATCAAATAGTATTATTCAGCAACACCAAAATATTGATGTAACAGATCAAACTATCATAAAAGAAGGGCTAAAGCCCTTACTACAAACGAATATTGGGGAATTGGAGATGAAGATACATTACTTGCAGCACGTTCCCTTTGAAACACCTGCCAGTATTGAAAAATGGGCATTAGAACACAAACATTATCTTTCCGCCACCAGATTTTATGCGAACGAATCTTTACCGCCAGTGGAGGATATTGATTGGCTAGTGGTGATGGGTGGCCCAATGAATATTTATGAAGATAATCAATATCCTTGGTTGACACAAGAAAAGCAATTTATTGCCCAAGCAATCCAAGCCAATAAGACAGTAATTGGGATTTGTTTAGGTTCGCAGTTGATAGCAGATGTTTTAGGCTCTAAAGTCTATCCAGGAGAGAATAAAGAGATTGGTTGGTTTCCTATTGAACTAACAAATGAAGCGCAAAACTTAACTATTTTTGGTGCATTACCGCAGCAATTTACAGTGTTTCATTGGCATGGTGACACCTTTGATTTACCGCCAGGTGCGACTCGGTTAGCATACAGCCAAGGGTGTCAAAATCAGGCTTTTATTTATAATCAGCGAGTGTTAGGTTTACAGTTTCACCTAGAGTCAACTAAAGAGAGTATTAGTCAAATTATTGCAAATTGCGGTGATGAATTAGTTGAAGGTAAATATATCCAGCAAGCAACAGAAATGCTCGCTCAAACAGAGAACTTTGAAAAAATTAATATTATCATGAATAGTATATTAGATAACCTTGCTCGTAATTTGACTTTTCAGGGGATCTAGAAAACCCCTCTCCAAACCTCTCCCCTACAAGGC
>NZ_JAYGGZ010000084.1:0-17678 GCF_034931465.1 Anabaena sp. UHCC 0399
CTAACTATTACCATGTAAAAGGGATTTCTGCTGGATTTTGGCAGATTACAGGCAGCCAACTTGCACAAGGAAACTCATCCTCCAAACCTTGTAGTTTCAAACGTGCCTCACGTACTGATTGATATAAAGGTTTACCACTAGAAAATTCTGCGAGAAAATTCTTCAAAAACTCCTGTGCTACTTTGTCAGGTACTGGTTCACGCATGACAATCATTTGGGGAATATGTAAATCCGCTAAATTAGTTGCTAATCCCAAACCATCGCAGGAGTTAAAAATTGCTAAGTGTAAACCTCGTTCAATAGCTTTCGTTAAAGCATTTTTTAACTCGGCAATAGTTAAACTATCAGAGTCATTGATGTGAAAATGACCAATTTCTCGTTCAGATTGAGTAAAGCTGTGACCAGCAAAAAATAAAATATCCCAAGGTTGCATCCAAAGTTCATCATTGAGCATCTGGCGTTGTGGTTCTACTAAAAACTTGATTTCTGCATGAGGTAATTGTTCAAGTAAAACTCTGTCTTGTTGAATATTAATACCAGTGCTATCTCCCAATATCGCTAATATTTTGACATAGGATTTTAAGGATATGAACTTTTCTTTTTTCTCATAAATAGTTGAAGAAAGAGCCATTTCAGCATGAGGATAGCGTTCAAAAAAATTCCAAAGCTGCAAGGGCATCCGCCGTAATTGGCTATCTTCTGTTTGCAGAAGTATCCGAATAGATTCTGAAGGATCTAGTTTTTCTAGGAGTTGCTCTTTAATAGGGCGAAATAATTCCGAGTTTAACCATAAATTTACTTGTTTTGTGAAAGCATCTGCCAATTTATCGCATTCTTTAAATAATTCTCGCCGACTAATATTGGTAACTTGTGTTTCTGGAAACTTGATTCGCAAACTTCCTTGTAAGCTGTGGCAATATGCAGCTTGCCATTTATGGTATGCTAAAACTAATTCGGAGGCTGAAGGTAATTGTCCATGAGATTCAAAATATGGGCGATCGCCTTCTCTACTGATTTGTAGTGTAACTGGAAATCCTGTACTTAAATCCCCTTGACCTAATTTTAAAATTACTAGCTTTCCCTGGGTGAATTTCTTGGCAGTGGGAGCTATCATTTGGATTAATTCTTTTAAATCCACTTGATGTTGGCGATAAAGACTAATTTGTTCATCTTTACTTTTTAATTCGGCTTGATATCTTGCTTCTATCTGCTGGAGAGCCAATTCATAATTGTGAGTAACTGAGGCGTGGATTTCCGCCTTATTTGTCGATTCTGGTACATCTACACGCACAATTACCACACCGTCACCCTGATTTTCAATACTTTTAATAGCTAAAGAAATACCTTCATTTTCTATTTTTACTTTTGATAAAGCCACAGATAAAGCTTCTAAATCTAAACCATTACGAAAAATTAAATCAACAGTATTTATAACTACTCGAAAGAGCTTAGTAAATTCTCCAGCAGCAAATTTTCCACTACTGGGACGACGTTCTTGTTGGTTATTTAAAAGATAAACGTATTGACAAATTACTCCATCAAGTTGAGTTGCACTGTTAATATTCCAGGCTTCTAAACAAGCTGCTGTTAAAGTTGCTTGGTGAAAATTCGTAGCTAATGCTTGAGTTTTCGTCAGATTTGCACCTTCTAAATTTGCAAACTCTAAAGTAGAGTTACTCATATCTACTTCGCTTAAATCAGCATAACTCAGGTCAGCATAATCTAGATTGATACCTTTAAGATTACAACCGATATAAGATTTATTAGTACCTCTTTTAGTAACAACTAAATCTTGAACTATCGGATTGACTAAAATAGTGTTATCTACTCTTGCTAAAGAAAGATAATTCGCTAAATGAAAATTAGTACGAATGAGTTTGGCGTTGCTAAAGTTAACATTTTTTAGCTTGGCGGAAGTAAAATCAGCACCAGTTAAGTCTGCTTGTTGAAAGCTTGTTCCGCCGATGCTAGAGACAGCAATAGCTAGTTGTCTTATCCAGACAAACTTTTCATCACCAGCACGGACTCGCCAACTGATATAACTTACAAATAATATGACAGCAACACTACCAACTGTAGCTGCGATCGCTGCTTCTTCAACTGCTTGCACTTTTAAGTGTGGCAGCCTGTTAGTCCCTGACAATACTTTAGCAACTTCAACACCAATTATTGTACCAGTTATACTGCCAATAATACTATTTATAAATATGAGAAATAGAGCCACAATAGCTATACTCATCCCTGCAATTTGTTCGGCTACTGTCACTAGAAATACCATAATTACTAACATGACATAAATAATTAACGTAGTGACAGTAACACTGACTATTCCAGATGGAATACCCACCATTTCACCAGTCATGATTCCCAGCACAAAACCACAGATTATAGCAACGCAAGAAACGGCAAAGAACGCAGTTGATAAACCTTTATAAATAGTAGTAATGGCAAAAACCAGAAAAATACTCAAAACTAGAATAGTAGCAAAATAATCACCTGGACTAATTGAATAAGGAAAAAGCAAATATCCAGTAAACACTGGTGCAAAGCCTGAAATTAATCCTAAGATTATAGTTATTATAAATGTTACTATCACTAACCCTAAAAGCCGCTTTATAGGTAATCCAGCCTTGGCATTTTGAAAATTCGCATTTTTCAGAAGAGCATTAGTAAAATTTGCCCCGCGAATATCAGAGTTCCTAAAGTCTGCGCCTGTAAGATTCTTACCCCTAAAGTTATAACCTTGAAGATTTTTACCAGAAAAGTTGGGAAACATTTGTGAGTAGGATCATGTTTAAAAAGAATACTAAATAGTAGAATGACAAAATATTTTTACGAAAACAATACGGCGATCGCCGTAGTGAATTGTAAAACAGTTAAGTTTTACTTATAAAAACTGTGGAAATTTTGTCAGACAATGATTGGCAGCAAATTCTCTTGTTTTTGCGCTCGGTTTATGCTTCTTGCAGTATTGATAAATTACCTATACAAATACTCACAGCTTTACCAAAGTTAGTAGGTGCAGAAACATTCGCAATAACTAGTTTCACCATCCGGGGTACACCATTCTTACCCCGGATGTACACCTTCCCCCATCCTGAAGTTGGTATGGCGGCGGAATCATTCACATCTCAACGTCAAAATTTTTTGACTCATCCAGTTTCACAATATTATTTCCAAACACTGGATAGACAAGCACTGGCAATTTCTGATTTTTTAAGTGAGTCAGAATTTCAACGCAGAGAAGCTTTTTATGCTTTTTTTCAGTCCTTTGGCTTGGAAGATCAAATGGGGATTCACCTTGAGATTCCCTCTATAGCGAATGCTGATCAGTTTCATCAAGGACAAAATCACTCATTTTTATCAATCAACCGCGATCGCCGAAACTTCAATGAGCGCGATCGCTTGATTCTAAATTTAATTCGTCCACACTTAGAGCAAGTATACCAGAACATTGCTACATTGGCTCAAGTACAGGAGCAACTTATCGATACCAATCAGGCTCTCGATCAAGTAGGGTTAATTGCTTTATCTATTGACGGCAAAATAGAATTGATCACCCAAAAGGCTGCAAAATTACTAGATAAATATTGCCCACTATCGAAGCTGTCAACTGCACTACCTGATATCCTGCAACGATGGGTAAATCATCAACTATCTATACTAATACAATCAAACGAAATTTTTGCTCCTTTGCACCCTCTCTATTTGGAACATAATGGTAGTCGATTGACAGTGACACTGAATTATCATGCAGCACTCGAACGAGTTTACCTAATGTTGGCAGAGATTCAGCCTCATAGTTTTTCACTCCCATCTTTAGAAATGCTGGGGTTAACGAAGCGGGAAGCAGAAGTGCTATTTTGGATAGCGCGGGATTGCACGACAAATGAAATTGCAACACAGTTGGCAATCAGTCATCGTACAGTTAAGAAACATTTGGAGAATGTTTATCATAAATTTGGCGTTCAAACTCGCCTTGGTGCAGTCATGTACGCATTCCAGAAATTAGGCATTGTCAATTTTTAAATCACAAAATTTTCACTAAAATTAGTATTTCCTAAGCCAATTTGTACACTAAATTTTTCTCCTATTTCACCACTAAATTTTAGCTGAATACAAATATCTGCTCGTCTTGCTATGACTTCCCGCCATATGTTGCCAGAATTATCTTGTAATCTTAGTTTTAAATCTGGTGGTAAATAATCATTATTTCCAGTGGAGTAAACTTGCAACAGCACGCTAACATCACCATCAATTTTCTGTAAAAAACCCACAGCCAACGCTACAGCTTCTCCTGCAATTTCCATACCTAAATCAATCAATTTCATTCTCTTGACACCAGCAGCAGGGTTTTCTGGATCAATTTTTCGCAAACTTTCTACCGCTATCCACAGCAGTTCATCATCTGAAGTGCTTCGCAACAGATTTACCAAAGCTTGAATTGCTTCAGAATTACCAACAGCAATTTCCCCCAATCTTTTCGCAGCATATTGACGTTGTAATTCATCAGTTGTAGATGATAATTCCTGAATAGTTGCGGCAATTTCATCAGGCTTGGATGGAACATTGGGAGATGTAAAACTACGTGTGGCGATGGGCTGCGCCCCACCGTAGGTGTTCACTAAATTTGGTAATGTAGACACAGCTTGCCATTCTGCATCAAAAATGCTTTGTGTCCAACGACTGAGAATAGTATAAGTATGATTCCAGGAGGTAGATAGTAAATCAGTAAATATATTGTGGCTAAACTCAAATTCTGCTAATTCTTGTTCTAGTTGTAATTGCTCATTCAAAATTTGACTGGCAAAATTTACACTTTTAATGTATGTATGATAAGCTGCTACTGGTATTGTTAAAACATCACTCCAAGCTTCTTCTCGTTCGTGAAACAGGGATATTTTAGGTGCTTTTAAAGCTTGATTTATGCCTAAATTTAATCCTAATTTTTCAATAGTATTAGTTTCTGGTGGTTGATTGACTAACCCATGAAAATAGTCTCCTATGGTGAGTAAGATGTCATAGATATCACGAGATAACCTCTTACCTACTGACTGCAATAAATTATTAATAAGCATCGGTTGTACGTGCCAGGTTTCAGCCAATAAATCTTGTGTTAAACCAGAAATATCTGCGGGAATAAGTAAATCAACATCGGAAATAAAATTGGTTTCCCCAGATAATACCATTACAGAAACAATCTCTGCGTCTGGTTCAGTCACAATCATCACATAGCGGGATGGAGTTTTTGTTTGTAAAAAGCTTTGAGCCTCGTTTGAGTAGAGCTTATGTTGATTATTCGGCTGAAAATCGCCATAATATCGTATCTGAGGACTTAATTCCCAAATTTCCCCTGGTTGCGGTAATGTTAAAGGTTTTCGCATATTAGCAGATTTGGATTTTTCACATTCTCTAGACATAGCTTGGCATTGCCCAATTATAGAAAGATAGTTAATTGTGTTAACAAGTGAGCAGATTATTCTATGCCAACAAGTAATAAATTTATTAAATAGTTAACAAAAGCCTTACCATGTAGTTTTTGAACGTCTACGAGTATGTTTGAGTTGAGTATTTTGTTGTGTATGTTTAATAGCTTCGGCTTCTAGTAGTCCTAATTCCATAGCGACACGCCCGACTAATTCCTTCCAACGCTTAGAAACTTCCCCTTGACTAATTCCCAATGCAGATGCTTGTTGGGTTTGGTTTTTACCTGCAACCATAAGCTGCCATAATTGGAGATAAGAGCGATCGCTATAACGCGAGTCTAGAGCAACAATAGCTTTTTTTGCCCTGATCATTAAATCTACGCGGGTGACAGCATCCCACAAGTTAGACTCATCAGGAATTGTTTCTACGAAAGATAAATCCGTGCCAACAATAGTTGCATCTAGGCTTTGGTGGTTACGCAAACGTTCTTTTTTGACAAAGTTAATAATTTCATATCGCGCCACCACTGTAGCCCAACGCTGAAACTCCGCAACTCCCCCCTGGTGAAACTTCCCAACTTTCACAGCTTCGTAAACTTTCATCACCGCAGTTTGTGCCGCATCTTCCCACGATACGGAACTGCCTCTAGTATATTTACGAGCAATCTTGCTAATTAGCTCTTGATGCTTGGCATCCATTATTAGAGGTGTAACGGATTCTGATACTGGTTTTGACTGCATAAGTATATTATCTCAACCCCTCAGCCCTGTAATTAAAAAGTATTATTGCATAATACATGAGTAAATCTTGGTATATCTGTGCCAGATTTACCTGGTATTTTTCAGGTTAAAAACACTTGCTATATAGATGTGAGTATTGGATTTTATGCACTCACTGGGCAATGAATGGGTATAAAAGTTTTATTAGTCAGGCTTTGATGTCTTTTTTCATGCCAGATAAAAATTTTTGAGCAAGTTCCGGAATATTTTGCTTGTCTCATCTGTTGTTGAAACTGAGAGCGAAAAGAAGTAGCTCTAATAACTTCAAAATCATCAAACGTGAGGAAAAAGCAATGCCTAATGATTGGTATGGAACTTCCGGCTCTGACTATAAAGTTGGTAGAGACCCAGAAAACTTCGGTTTTATTAGCATTAATGATGGCAGAGATATTTTCTATGGTTACGGAGGGAATGATACCCTGTTTGGACGTAATGGTGATGACTCCCTTTATGGAGGCGACGGTGATGATTCTCTTACTGATTTTAGCTTCACAGAAGGAGATAAGATTCGCCTAGCCAGAAGCACCTTTACTGCCTTAAGAAGTGTTGCGGGTACAGGTTTTAGCCTAGTGAGCGAATTTGCGCGTGTCAACAGCGATGCTGCTGCTGAACTGAGCAGTGCCTTTATTGTTTACAATACTACTAACGGTAAACTTTTTTACAACCCCAACGGCAGTGCCTCTGGCTTTGCGTCAACGCTTGATGCAGGTGGACATTTCGCAACCCTGACAGGCAACCCTTCTCTGATTGCTTGTGATTTCTCCCTCTACGCATTGGAGAATTGATACTATGTTCTACAGATTTATTAAATCAAAATGGCCATTTATTAGCAAGGCCGCTTGGAGAAGTTTAACGTTAATAGCTTGCATAGTATTGACAGCTATTTTAAGTCTCTCTCAAGGAATCTATTCAGCCGCATTTACTCAAACATTCCATCAAGACAGCATCAGTCAATTACTGAATGAAGAGAACTTTTTCTTGGCTAACGGTCAACAAATCCCTGTGGAGATTTCGTCAAATCAAATAGGCATTTTACTGAAGGATGGAGTCAATCCAAAACAAATCGAACCACTGAGTAATTCTTTGGGTTTAAAGCGTTTGAAGGATTATCCTGGCGGAATTATGATCTTTGATATCGGTAAGACATTGGATCGAGCCTCTTTGGTAAAGTTGGCACGGCAGGTAAAAAAAAGCGGAGATCAACTGATCGCTCAGGCTGGTTTAGTGACTACTCCCAAAGGTGCTGAAACCCCTTTGATTGTGACTGATGAATTTATTGTTCAGTTTAAAGCTGATATCACAAAGGAGAAAATTGCAGAATTCAATAGGGGAAATTTTGTTGAAGTTTCGATGGAAAATCCCTTTGCCAAGAACCAGTTCTTATTGAAGATTACAGACATATCCTCAATGAATGCACTGGGCATTTCTAATGCTTACGCGCAGAGTAAACTAGTTCAGTTTGCTCATCCTAATTTCGTGAGAGTAATTGATTATCGAGAAAGTATTCCTAGCGATCGCCTCTTCAATAACCAATGGCATCATCGTAATACTGGATTAAGTAGCGGGACTCCAGATGCCGATGTGGACACTTCCCAAGCTTGGGACATCACTACCGGATCAGCAAATACCGTTATTGCCGTCATTGATGATGGATTTGATTTAGGACACCCTGACTTAGCTCCTAACTTTTGGGTAAATAGAGGGGAAATTGCAGGCAATCTTAGGGATGACGATGGAAATGGATTTGTTGATGATATCAATGGTTGGGACTTTGTAGGTTGTGATTCAACTGCACGTCCCGGTTGTGGTGATAGAGACCCTAGTCCGGGTACAAGAGGCGGGAGACCAGACAACCACGGAACTTCTGTGGCGGGAACTGCTGCTGCCAGGGGTAACAATGGAGTCGGTGTCAGTGGTAGTTGTCAAAACTGCACTCTCATGTTAATTCGCCAAGGTAATACGGATTTTGCCGATGGTCTTGCTTTTGGGTATGCTCAACAAGCCGGCGCACAAATTATCACAAACAGTTGGGGATACCCTATTGGTACACCTATTCCAGACAATGTTGTGACTGCTATTAACAATGCGGCAACAGCAGGTAGAGGCGGGTTAGGAAGTGTTGTATTGTTTGCAATGAATAATCTCAATCGAGATGACTGTGTAGGGGCAACTCCAGATATCTCCTCATTAACAAATGTGATTGCCGTTAGTGCCTCTAGTAATCAAGATCAGAAAGTGACCGAAAGTGCATTTGGAACCTGCATGGATGTGGTGGCTCCAACGCATCGGGGATATGGTATTTTTAGTGTTCCTTATACAGGGACTTTGAATGCTGTTACTACAGACAGAGTAGGTAACACGGGCTACAATAATACAAATCCTCCTCGTCCTCCCGGCTGGGCTTCTGATTTCTGCCCTGTCGAATCTGCCGATAGAGATTACACCTTTTGCTTTGGTGGAACATCTTTTGCTACCCCCTTAACGGGAGGAATTATCGGTCTTACTCTATCGGTCAACCCTGACTTCAATAGGCTGCAAACTCAGCAGTTGTTACAAGACACTGCTGACAAGATTCAAGATTCAGTAGCTCGATACGATTTGAGTGGCTTCAGTTCCACTCATGGGAGAGGACGTGTTAATGCCTTTGAAGCAGTACGCATTGCTGCTCCTGTCCCCCAAGGCAAAGGAGGAGTCGATATTTTTGTTCGTGATAATCGTTTGGATTGGGGAAACACAGAACAACCAAGCAATACTTTATTTGAACCGACTCGTGGTTTTATTGGACACTGGCAAAGCGCAGACATCAAAATTGATGCGGGGCCTGATTACCAGACTGCCCCTAGAACATCACGCGATTTTGAAGCTCTAGTAGATGAAAACCCTGTCTCGCGCGAAGTCAATCGGGTATATGTTCGGGTACGCAATCGCGGCCCTGTGACAGCAACATCTGGTACTGTGAAACTTTATTGGATGTCTGCTGGAACTGCACTACCAAGACTACCCTCTGACTTCTGGAGTCCTTCGGGGTCAAGCGATACTAGTCAAATTCACCCACTAGGCAATCAACCAATTAGGAATCTTGCCTATTCTGGTAGCTCTATTGCTGGTACTGCTAGGGATGTAGCTCAAATATTTCAGTTTAATTTCCCTGGGCCTGAATTAGATTTATCTCGACCTCAGCCACGGCATTACTGTTTACTGGCAATCATTGATTCTCCTCAAGATTCTGTTTCCCCTACCTCAAGGGCTAGCTTTGTTGTGGATGACATCACCCCTAATGACAATAATGTCACCCACCGCAATCTTGTTTTAGAAGACCCACGAGAAGGTGGAGCCATTGAGGAGCGTTTCTTTGTGAGAAACCCAACTAAACAAAGCATTCAAGCCACACTTAGACTTGATGCTCCCAAAGGATGGAAAATCGAGTTAGATAAGTTTGGATTTAACCAACCTTTTGACTTGAAACCAAATCAAGAAATCTTAGTGACTATCAAGATAACGCCCCAAAAATCTTCAACTATCCAAGACGTGATCATAACCCAAGAACGGATAGACCAAAAACGACCTATGGGGGGCATAACTTATCGATTTAGAGCATTGGGTTGACAAGGTAATTACGGTAAATTAATTTCGGGCATCAAAGTGTTATTCACAAGAATTTGATGTCCTTTTTTTATGCCCTATAAAAAAACTTGAGTTCGACCAGTGCTGTTTTAACCTCTCCCCCAGCCCCTCTCCTACAAGGCTAAAGTGTACACACATCTTTGTGCTGGGTGCAAAATTTTGTTTGATCCCCCTAAATCCCCCTTTCTAAGGGGGACTTTGATTCTAGTTCTCCCCTTTTTTAAGGGGGGTTAGGGGGGATCAAAACGATGTGGAATAAGGTTATCAGACTTGTGTGTACACCGTAGCCTACAAGGAGAGGGGAGTAAAACCCTTATTTTTTCGTTCCTCCTCCCTCTCCTTACCCAGACGTAACGCGATCGCTTGCTTCTAGTAAGGAGTAAGCCTTAATGGAGAGGTCATCGAACTCACGTTAAAAAAATACTAGTAAATTTTGGAATATTTTGTTTTCCTCATTTGTTAATGAAAGTGAGGAGAAAAAAACTACTTCTCATGATTTCAAAAGTTCCTAAGATTGCAAGCCTTATTATTCTAAATACGGAGATTTTTCTTATGAATATGTTGAAAAAAGCAACCATTGGATTTGCTTTAACCACAATGGTAGTAAGTGCTGTTGTTAGTAATTTGAGTTCTGTTTTTGCCCAGACAAGTTTAGTTCCTCTGAAACTATATTGGAGTCCTCAACGTGGGGACAACTTCACCACTGCAACCACAAAAGGTGAACAAGATGCTCTAGCTGCTGGCTATACTTTTGCAAGGATCGAAGCCTGTGCTTTACCTAAACCTGAAGCAGGTACAGTACCTTTAAAACTATATTGGAGTCCTCAACGTGGGGACAACTTCACCACTGCAACCACAAAAGGTGAACAAGATGCTCTAGCGGCCGGCTATACTTTCGCACGCGTCGAAGGATATGCTTTCACAAAGCAAGTAGCAGGTACAGTACCTTTAAAACTATATTGGAGTCCTCAACGTGGAGACAACTTCACTACTGCAACTACAAAAGGTGAACAAGATGCTCTGGCGGCCGGCTATACTTTTGCACGTGTCGAAGGATACGTCTACCCTAATAGCCGATGTGACGGTTCCGCAACTGCTCAGGCAAAGACAGATGTTGTGGTTCGGATGACTACGGGATCTGACGATCTACGAGGTGATGGTAACCATGCTTTCATTAGCCTCAACTTGACAAATGGAAGCAGCACTCCTGAAGTAAATCTTGGTGGTGGCTTTAATCAAAACAGTGTTGTGGAGCGAAGAGTTACTTTTACTTCCAGCGAACCCATTTCGTTAAATCAAATCAGGAGTGTTACCATTCGTCACGATGGTCGGCCTCGTTCTCGTCATCCTTTTGATAACTATGATGAGTGGGACTTGCAAAGGATTTCCGTATCCTTTGCTGACGGTAGAAATATTTATAACTCCGTCAATGATCCAGCTAAACGTAGTTTTGTGCAACGATTTAATGGACAGACTCGCCAGATAGTGTTGCCCAGGCAATGATTTTTAACCTTTCTGGAAAGTAGCGATCGCCTTGATGTTAGATTTGGGGCGATCGCATTTTTGAAATTTAGCAGAGGTAGTAAAGTGTTGATAAATTCTAATTTAAAAGCAGCTATTACAGTAGCTATTCTGAGTTCTTCAGTTTTGTCGTCTAGCAGTAGTTTGGCTCAAACATCACCAGAAACTGCCACTGCATTAACAAACCCCTCAGTTTCTCGTAGTTGGTCAGCTGCTGGGTCACTAAACTTCTACTATTCATTTACATCTGCTCCAGGGCAACTTCAGGTAACTCTAGATACGATAGGTGATAGTCCAGGTTGTGGAGTTGTGAGGATAACAATATTGGACAGAGAAAGGAGAAATTTTAGAAACGATAGAATAATGTATGGAAATTTATTTAAATTAGCCTGTATAAGCAGAGGAACAACCAGAACAGCGAATATCAGAATCCCTGAACGCCGTCCTTTGTTGATGAGGGTAAATGTCGATGTTTCTAATAATAGTACACCTTACTCTGGAAATTACACAGTTACCTTGGGAGGCACTTTTGAAGGACAGTCGGCACTACAACAAATAGATCCGAGGTTATTAAGAACAAATCCACGATATCCACTGCCTATACCTTCAGTAATACCGCGATGATGCTGCGTTTATTCGCCAAGAATAAAGGAAAATTAGCGGTTTGCATTCTCCAAGAAAATGTGAGGAAAATTTTCTTCACATTTAAAATTTAATTTTAGAAACAAATACAATATTTTCTATTTGATAACAGACAATATTTGAACTATGAAACATAAATTAATAACAATAATTACAGCATTAATAACTACAACAGTCGTAATTACCACCGAGTTGATCACCTTGCCCAAAAGTCTTAGTCAACAGTTGCAAAATTCTCAAGAGCCATTTCAGGAATCACAAAAAGAATTTGTGGATGAGGTTTGGCAAATTGTGTATCGACAATATCTGGATGGTAATTTTAATGGGCATGATTGGCAAGCTGTACGTCAACAATATGTAAATCGCACTTATAAATCTTTGCCAGAGGCACAGACAGCAATTCGCCAGATGCTCCAGAAATTAAACGACCCTTTAACACAATTTATATCCCCTGAAGAATTTAAGAATCTTCAGCGTGATCCAGCAGGAGTTGGAGTAGGCTTAGATGTCAATCAGGACGAAAAAACAAAATCACTTAAGATTATCAGTGTCTTAGAAGAAACTCCTGCTTACAATGCGGGAATTTTAGCTGGTGATATACTCATCAAAATTGATGGTCAAAATATACACGGAATAAATCCTCCGGCGGCGAGGAATCTTTTGCGAGGGGCATCTGGTAAACCTGTAGTTTTAACTGTGCTGCGGGGTAAAAAACAGTTGGAGTTTAAGATAACTAGAGAAGCAGAGCAAGTCAATCCAGTCCGCTATCAAGTCGATACTATTTCTGACAAAAAGATTGGCTACATTCGTCTGACTCGTTTCAGTGCGAACGCTGGTAAAGAAATACAGCAAGCTATTAAAGATTTAGAAAAACAACGGGTTAATGGCTACATATTAGATTTACGCAGCAATTCTGGGGGTTTGCTATTCTCTACTGTAGAAATTGCGCGGATGTGGATCAACAAGGGTAAGATCGTTTCAATAATTCAGCGTAATCAAATAGAGCGTGAACAAGCAAATGGACGCGCTTTAACAAATAAGCCATTGGTAGTTATCGTTAATCAAGGAACGGCTAGTGGTGCAGAAATTCTGGTTGGAGCATTAAAAGATCACAACAGAGGTATTGTAGTCGGTTCTAAAACTCTAGGTCTAAATACAATTCAATCAATAAGACCACTTGCAAATGGTTCAGCTTTAGCGGTAACTATAGCAAAATGGCTTACCCCTAAAGGACGAGATATTAGTAAAACAGGAATATTGCCAGATGTGGTTGTGAACGTGACACCAGATCAACAATTAGTAATGGTGCAAAAACGTTCATTTGGAACAATAGCAGATCCTTTGTACTCGAAGTCACAAGAAAAACTCAACCAGTTAATCAACAATAACTCTCAGTGAATTTGCCATCGAAATACATGAATTATGAGTTACAGCTAGAGACTAACAACAATGCCATTTTATCTAGTTTTTGGCATGGTTATCAGATACAAAAGACTGTTGATCCTACATATTGGCAATTACGCCCTTTATTTCAGTTATATTATTTATTGAGTTGGGTAAGTAATAAGTCATTAGAACAGCAGCAGATTATTAAAGAATTAAAACAACAAATTCTATTACGTTGCCAAGTATAAACATCCTTTTTATCCCAATTAAAAACTAATGAGTTGAAAACCCAAAATCACAACTATAAAAACACAATTTATCTGTGCAACAGCATCAATTACTCAGCTAATGTTTAAATTTAGACATATTAGCTATTATCGGCAAATTGAAAGTTTTGCAATAAATCATAATATTAAGGTGAGCAAGTAATGAGTATTCACTTTAGTGGTACATGGACTGAGCAGCAATATAACCACTTTCAGAAACTTTGTATGCCGACATTTTTAAAATGGCTATTTAAATGGTTTCCCTGGTTTGGGCTTGGTTATATCCTAGTAAAATTATTATTTTATCCTGGTTATTTAGCAAGTTCTTCGCTAGTTTTCGATGTCTTGATTATTTTATATTTTTTGGTATTTCTCCCCAAGCTGAGAGAACGTCAAATTAAACGAGCATGGCAAAGCAACAAGCTGATACAAGGAGAAATATCTGGGTTAGTAGATCAAGCAGGTGTTATTTGGCGTAATGCTTACGGCGAAATGAGATATCCTTGGGATCTCCTACTGAAGTATAAGCAGGAAACAGATATTGTTCTGCTATATACAGCCATCAACCAAGCACTTATACTGCCACGTAATTTTTTTCAATCGGAAGAAGATTGGCAAGAATTCAGACAATTAGTTGTAGAAAAATTACGAAACAAATAACATAATTATTGCATATTTTATCTTAATTAAACCTAGATATAAATAATCCAGGACTTACGCAAGTGTCACAATTAGTGGTTGGTGCGTGACGCTATAAGTTTCATGACTACGTTCAAATATTCTGGCTGCGTCACGCAACGGCAATAAAGCGGGAGGAAAATCCACACCGCTTTTTGCCTCCCCTACAGAAAAAATATGCCAGTTGCGTAAGTCCTATAATTATCCTAAAAATTGCTAGCAAAGCTAATAAAATCAACTTTAAATAAAATGCGTAAAAATAAATCAACTAGACAACATAATAGCAAATCTAAAATTGCTTATAGTATCGCCGGAACTGTAATATTTTCTCTAGCTCAATTTGTTTTACCTGTGGCTGCACAAATAACCAACTCAAATGAGATGGACAAAGCACAAACAGAAATCTCTGCTAGTAAATGTCAATTTACGGGACATTTTAGCTCTATTAACTCTATAGAGATTAGCCCAGATGGGAAAACATTTATCAGTGCTAGTGGCGACAATAATATCAAAGTTTGGGATATTTTCACAGGTAAGCTAATCCGCACATTTAAAAATGCAGGATATAGGGTTGTAATGAGTCACGATGGACAAACCCTGATCAGTGCTAGTCAAGATGAAAATATCAAATTGTGGGATGTCTCAACTGGGAAATTAATTCGTACATTAGAAGGACATTCCGACTTAATTCAGTCCCTATATATCAGTAAAGATGGCAAAATTTTGATTAGCGGTAGTTGGGATAAAACAATTAAATTATGGGATATCTCTACAGGAAAATTAATCCGTAGATTCAGAGGTCATTCTGAATGGGTTAATTCTGCAATTATTACTCCAGATGGTGCTACTGTCATTAGCGGTAGCTCTGACAAAACTATTGAATTATGGGATATTAAAACTGCTAAAGAAATTCGCACACTCAAGGGACATTCCTATGGAGTTTCTCCTCTAGCCATTAGTGCGGATGGAAAAATGCTTTTTAGTGGTAGTTACGACAGCACTATTAAAGTGTGGGATATGGAAACCGGAAAGGAAATTCGTACACTTCAAGGACATTCCGGAATGATCGAATCATTAGCTATGAGTTCAGATGGAACTACTTTAGTTAGTAGTGCTTGGGATAACAGCATCAAACTGTGGGATATTAAAACGGGAAAGTTACTCCGTACATTAGGCAACCCTATCAAAGAATTAGAATTATCAGATTCATCCCCTAAAAATCCTCCGAGTGGCACATTTTCCATTGTTTATAAGGGTTCACCTACTAAAGTAGCTATTAGCCCAGATGGAAATACTATAGTTACTGCTAATAGCAACATTCAACTGTGGGATATTGAAACGGGACAGCAAACTCACACCATCGAAGGAAATTTCGATTGGTTTCAATATGTTGCCATCAGCCCAGATAATAAAAGTCTGGTTAGTCTCAACTCTGACAACACCATCAATTTATGGGATTTTCTTACTAATAAGAAAATTTGGAGTATCAAAGAGAGTTGGGTTCGTTCCGTTGCTATTAGCCCGGATGGGAATACCCTAGTTACTGGTAGTTGGGGTGATAAAACAATTAAATTATGGAATCTCCAAACGGGAAAGTTAACTCGTGCATTTGAGGATACTGGGGTTAACAATGTAGTAATTAGCTCGGATGGTACTATCCTCATTAGCTCTCATAACGAGATAATTAAATTACGAGACATTCTTACAGGTAAAGTGCTTCAGACATTGCAAGGTCATTCCTTCCAGGTGAATGCGATCGCTATCAGCAAAAATAACGGTACTCTGGTTAGTAGTAGTGTTGGTGACGAAATCATACTCTGGGATCTTCGCACTGGTAAGTTAATTCGCAATTTGAAGGAAAACACAGTAGAAACTGGTAATCCTGAAAGTGCAATTTCAGTCACTTCTATTACAATCAGTCCCGATAGTAAAACTGTTGTTAGTGGTTATGTAGATGGAACAATAATATTCCAAGATTCTCGCACAGGAGAAAATATTCGCACACTCAAGGCGCATTCCAGTGGAGTTTCTGCTCTAGCTATTAGTCTAGATGGTAATACTCTCTTTAGTGGTAGCTCTGACAATAATATTAAACAGTGGAATATTCGCACTGGGGAACTAATTCGTACTTTGGAAGAGCATCAACATAACATTTCTTCGCTTACTATCAGTGACGATAGTAAAACTTTAGTCAGCAGTAGCTACGATAATACCATGAAAATATGGAACATGACTAATGGCCAATTATTAAGTACATTTTGTAACTCAAAGTGAGCTTACATACTTCATATTATTTTCATGAGTCTTATATTCTGGTATTGATCTGAGACACGCGGCTCAATATGTTCTAATGCCAACCAGGAGATTTATCTAATGTGCATTACTAGGTTTAGTGGAAATTACGCCTTCCTCAGTAATTTTTGGCATTGTAAAATTATATTTGAAGGCATTGAATTTCCAAGCGTTGAACACGCTTTTCAAGCAGCCAAAACAACTCATCCTAATGAACGTGAAATGCTACGTTTGGCTGCAACACCAGTCAAAGCCAAGCGTATTGGGCGTAAGGTAACACTCCGGCATGATTGGGAGAAAGTGAAGATTGAAATTATGCACGGTTTTTTGGTGCAGAAGTTTACCCAAGATGAAACACTGCGAGAGATGCTTTTAGCTACTGACGATTTGGAAATAATTGAAGGTAACAATTGGGGAGACAAATTTTGGGGCGCGGTGCTAGAAAATGGCAAATGGGTCGGTCGCAATGAACTAGGTAAGCTTTTAATGAAAGTGCGTTCTGCACTTCAGGCAAAAGTTTTAGAGGAGTAATTTTTGTGTAGAGAATTTGGTTATTTATTCGTAGAATAATTACAGGGATATTTGCTTATAAAAACTTTCTTAACGGGACTTAGACAAAAACCAAGCCCAAATGTAACCCAAACTAGCTTTGTAAGCAGCAAACACGTCACGATTTAAGTTCAACCAATCAATAAATCGAAAAGACATGGCTGTTCTGAACGCTTCTAAAGCTTCAGTAAAAGTGTTTAAAGGTTTGTTTGCCCACCGTCGTCTTAATCCTCCAGTTAACTGATGCCAAAGAATAAAAGTATAGACACAGAAAACTAAAATAAAATGGCGCAGTAAACTCCCTTTTATCGCGAACTTGATATTCTTTAAGTCCTAACCATCCTTTAGCTTAAGAGTAAAAAACTTCTACCCAATTCCTTTGAGAATATGTATGATGTACGCGTTCACGCAGTGTTCCGTAGGAAACGCGGAGCGTGTCGTAGACAGAGGCTGCGCTAACGGAACGCTACGCGATCAACTAAACCTGCATATGCAGGTTTAGTTAAGATTAAGG
>NZ_JAYGGZ010000085.1:0-17354 GCF_034931465.1 Anabaena sp. UHCC 0399
CCCGGTAGCGGGGCATTGAGCAGCGTAGTGAGTAATGACTGAGGACTGGGAAAATTTCTCCTGTAACCTATTACCTGTCACCTGTCACCTGTCACCTATCACCTGTCACCTACCGCACAACCAACCTTCCGACAGCTGCGACTAATTCCTCTGCATTCACAGGCTTGGCTAAGTGGATTTGATAGCCGGCGGCGAATGCTTGCTCTTGATCGTATTGTCTAGCAAAAGCGGTTAAGGCGATCGCGGGAATTTGTCCATTTTGCTCTCTTACCCAACTTCTCACTTGTCGGATCAGCATATAGCCGTCCATGTCTGGCATACTGATATCACTCACCAACACATCCAGATGAGACTCAGCTAATGTCTGTAATGCTTCTGATGCGGAAGTCACTAACTTGACTTCCGCACCTCCTTCCTGTAAAACAAAAGCTAAAAAATCCCGTGAATCATGGTCATCATCAACAACTAAAACTTTAACGCCAGCTAGGGACAAAAGCTGGGAATTTAATGATAATAGATGATTTTTTTCATTGCTCACATTCAAACTTTGCTCTGGGAGAAGCGGTAATCGGACTGTAAATTTTGCTCCGTATTCTTCTCCAATATTTTCGGCTTTCACTGTCCCACCGTGAATTTCTACAATTTTGCGGACAATCGCCAGTCCTAATCCCAATCCGCCAAATTTTCTCGTAGAACTGCTATCTGCTTGGCGGAAGTAATCAAAGACATAGGGCAAAAACTCTGGGCTAATTCCTTTACCTGTATCAGTTAAGACAATCTCAGCATAGTCATCAATCTTCGCTAAACACACCTCTACCCTTCCTCCCTTGGGTGTAAATTTGACAGCATTGGAAAGGAGATTCCAAACTACTTGCTGCAAGCGAGCCGCATCACCCATGACTAGCCCCAAGTTTGGTGCAAAAACTGTCTTGATCTCAATTAGCTTAGTTTCTGCGGCTAATCGCATTGTCTCTAGTGCCGAGAAGACTACAGTTTCTAGGTTGACTTTAGTAGTATTCAACACTAATTTACCTTGTAAAATTCTAGAGACATCTAGCAAATCTTCAATCAGTTGCACCTGCAATGTGGCATTACGTTCAATAGTGGCTAGTGCTTGTGCTGTTCGGCTTTCATTCAGAGTACGATTTTGTAATAGTTTAGACCACCCCAAAATGGCATTTAAAGGGGTGCGTAGTTCATGAGAAAGCACTGCTAGAAATTCATCTTTAATGCGATTAGCTTGTTCTGCTTCGGCTCGTGCAGCTTGTTCCAATTCTAGTAATTTTGCTCGTTCTTCTAGAATTTGTTTTTGTTCGTGGATATCCGTACAAGTACCGAACCACTTCACAATATTGCCTTGTTGATCTTTAAGTGGTAAACCTCGTGCTAGCTGCCAACGATATGAACCATCAATTGCTCGTTTGAAACGATATTCATTCTCGTATACATCGCCAATTTTGACAGCATCTAACCATACTTTATAGGCTCTGTTAACATCATCTGGATGTAAAGCATTTATCCATCCAGAACCTCTTGATTGTTCTAATGTTAGTCCAGTATATTTACACCAATTTTGATTAAAATAATCGGTCTCACCGTTAGCATTACTAGTCCATACCAGTTGAGGAATTGCTTCAGCCAAATAACGATAGCGTTCCTCACTTTGTCTCAGCACTTCTAGAATACGCTGCCGTTCCGTAATTTCTTGTTGCAATTTTTCATTAGTCTTAGTAATTTCATTGGTACGCAACGCAACTAATTCTTCTAAATGATTTTGATATTTTCTTAGTTCTGCTTCTACCCGCAATTTCTCGCTTATTTGAATTTGCAATTGTTGATTTGCTTGTTCTAGTTGAGCAGGACTAGGAAGTGCTAAAGCTTTTGGGACTAAAGGTACTAGTTGGATAGCTGTAATTAAAGATATTGTGGCAGTGATGGCTTTCACAAAACCCGATAGCCAATAGGTAGGATGCCAAAGTGTCCAAATCTCTAAAAGATGAGTTGTACCACAAGCTACGATAAATCCACTAAACAACAGAAATATCCAATGAAATGGCAAATCCTGCCGCTTCCGCACGAAGTAAAAAAGTGTCGCAGGAATGGAATAATAAGCTATAGCAATCAGCCCATCAGATATTATATGTAGCCAAACTAAATCTGTTTTCCATAGATAGCAGTGTCCATGAGGGATAAATGACCCTGAACTAAAAAAATGAGTCCATAATTCTGACATGGTGTTTGAAGTAGAAACTTAGTTAGTTTTAATTCACAAAAATTAATCTCTAAGTCCCCCTTTGAAACAGGAGGGTAGGATGAAGAATTAGAGTAAAATAAGGCAAAATTTTAAATTCAAAAATCAAAATAAATAATGTTAATTTTGTTTGTAAGCTTTTCGCTTATTTCAGATCGTAGCTTTATTTACACCATACTGTACTAGAAAGATTTGGGTAGCGATTTCAAACCCAATTAACGCTGGAAATAATTATTTCCTCAGTTTCTTTAAAAAAAAGAGTATGCTGAGTCTAATTTTATGGGTTGACTTCGTTAATTTGGCAAAAAATATACTCATGATCAATTTAATATTAGAATATCTATTTTTATCCGCAGCAATGATCGTACTGCTGTAACCAGAATCATCTGGCGCATTGACAAAAATCCTTTTCATTGGTGTTTCTTAACGTTTATCGGCGGTTGATTTCATCTAATTAATGCACTATGTTAGCTTGGTCACGCTAGTATCCTGAGTCGGAAATTGACCAAAAATTTGAAAATTACTCAGCATTAATTTTATTTACAATTTCAGGTAAGATAAATCTCTGTGGACTGTGGATAGGGATATATTGGGGATGCCTACACTTGGTGTAAACATAGACCATATTGCCACCATTCGCCAGGCGCGGCGGACGGTAGAACCAGATCCGGTGGCGGCGGCGGTGCTGGCAGAATTAGCCGGTGCTGATGGAATCACTGTGCATCTGCGAGAAGATCGGCGGCATATTCAAGATCGGGATGTGCGTTTATTGCGTCAGACTGTGCGATCGCACTTAAATTTAGAAATGGCCGCTACAGACGAAATGTTGGGAATAGCCCTGGACATTAAACCTGATTATGTCACTCTAGTTCCCGAAAAGCGGGAAGAAGTGACTACGGAAGGGGGTTTAGATATAGTCGGGCAAATTGCTAGAATAGGTGAGATTGTCACTAAATTGCAGGGTGCTGGTATTCCAGTAAGTTTGTTTATTGATGCTGAAATAGCACAAATTGAAGCTTCTGTCAAGGTACAGGCAAAGTTTATTGAACTACATACTGGTAGATATGCAGAAGCCAGCGATGAAATCAGTCGTCATCAAGAATTAGCTGTGTTAGCTCAAGGATGTGAACAAGCGATTAAAGCTGGCTTGCGAGTTAACGCCGGTCATGGGCTTACCTACTGGAATGTATATCCGGTAGCTGCATTGCCAGGGATGGAAGAGCTAAACATAGGTCATACCATCATCAGCCGGGCTGCATTAGTAGGGATGGAAAGAGCCGTTCGGGAAATGAAAGAAGCGATGCGTAATTCGTAACGATGCTCCGCCCCGGTACGCTAGCGTAATTCGGATTAGGCACTTCTTTTTTTTGCTTTTTTACTTGATGGTTCTAGAGGGGTTGTGACTGCGGAATCTCGAAAATCGTTGGTTTGTGGAAGACTTCGGAACATAGTTCTGAGAAGTCAGAATACTTACCATGAAAGGTTTTCTCAATTTTGAATGTGGAATTTTGAATTGTTATGACCGCAACACAATCTAACGAGCTTCCGCTTTGGGTACAGGACAGGGATACAGTTATCGCTGAAAGTAGTGATGCCCTGTGGCGTTATGATAGTCCTCCAGATTATTCTCGCTCTAATGAGAATCTAGCCAAAGAGAGTACACGGAATCATCTTGAGGGTACACTGGAGGCGATCGTTCAAAATTTAGTTAGAACCTTTGAGATGGAAGTATCATTCAAAACTGACCCGCAGCAGTGGTTGTCAGTTTTGAATGACCAGTTTCGTATCAGTACCAATGGGGGAGAAGAGTTTACAGCAGCAGATGTATCAGCCCAAGGTACTTACAATTTATTCATGGCGGATTCAGAGCATTACAAAGCCTCTGAAGAAAGCTTTGAATCATCTGCTAAACTTTTTCAATCTACGTTTCCCCAAGGTTTCCCTTGGGAAGTGCTAGAAGTCTACTCAGCTCCTCCAACTGTCACCTTCAAATGGCGGCACTGGGGACATTTTCAAGGCACATACAAAGACCATGCACCAACAGGAGAAACAGTAGAAGTTATCGGCTTGAGCATTGCCCATGTCACCGATGACTTGAAAATTATTTCTTTGGAACACTACTTTGACAACACGCTGTTTTTAGAAAAATTAACAGGCGGCGGTAAAGTAGGTAGTGAAAGCCAAGGAAAAGCCTGTCCGTTTAGTTCTTGGTTCAAAAAAACCTCCAAGAAGTAAGATAGTGCTGAGTGCTGAGTGCTGAGTGCTGTTAGCGGTAGCGCGGCGTTTAGTCGGTGCTAAGTGCTAAGTGCTGAGTGGTAAGTGAGATTTTCTACTTAGCACGCGGCTCAACTCCCCACGAATACTAACATGACTCAGCACGAGATATGCTAACAGTAACACTCAAAATTCAGCACTAAGTAAAGGTAAGAGGTCATTTGTAAAGTAAATATTTAGTTAGGGTGTGTTATTACGGCTATGTAAGAATGTGAGCGTTAGAGAAAGTAAAAATTAGCCGTAACGCACCGTATGATTGTGGTGTGTTAAAGCAACGCAAAACACACCCTAAAATTTAAGGGTTACTTTATAAATCATCTCTAAGCCTTAAAATTATTAGTTAGTTAGTAATCACAGGATGACAATGCAAACATACTATTACGTTTTGGCCAGCCGTCGCTTTTTATTGCAAGAAGAACCTATAGAGGAAGTGCTGAAAGAACGCACTCGTCACTATCACGAACAAGAAAAAGAAATTGATTTTTGGTTAGTATCACAACCTGCTTTTTTAGAAGCACCTGAAATGGCTCAAATCAAAGCTAAGTGTCCTCAACCCGCAGCTGCGATTATTTCTACTAATGCTCAATTTATTACTTGGCTGAAACTGCGGCTAGAATACGTCGTTACAGGAGAATTTGAAGCTCCTTCTGGAACAATCCCTAATCCTATAGCATCTCTTGCTCCAGTGTCTTGATAATTTAGTCAATAGTCCATAGTCATTAGTAGTTTTTTTGTGTGGACTATTGACTCATCACTAAAAAGAAATTTTAAACAAAATCCTCTTATGCGTCCCAATTCTGTGCAGAAATTTGCCACTTTATCCAGTGTATTCGGACTAGCGATCGCAGGCGCAGGTCTAATGGGTAGCATAAATTCAGTAACAGCCCAAACAGCCCTTCCTATGTGTCAACCTCCCAGTGCTGGGGAGTATCTGTTGCTGGTAGTCAGCCCTACAGCCGAGAATCAGAAGCAGTTGCGTAGTGCTTTACCAAATGAAATTAAGACTACCACCTGCCAATATCTGACGGAGACAGTAACACGGATAGGAGGTTTTAGAAAAATTGATGATGCCAACCGTTGGGCTAGGTATATCAACACTATTGTCGGATTGTCTGCCATTATCACCACCAGACCAGGGGAAATAGCCCAGCAGCCGCCCCAAATAACTTATAATCCCCAATCCCTGGGGCAGGGTTTTGCTGTGTTAGTAGATTATTTCAACCGTCCAGAACTTGCAACTAGTTTACAGCAAGCGGTAGGTGGTAACGTCGGTCTGGCATCCTACGGACAGAAACCCTACTTGCTGGCAGTTCATACCACTAACCAACAAGAAGCTTACAACACATTGCAGAAACTCAACGATCGCGGCTTTTTTGCTGTACTAGTAGATAGCCGTAAAGTCATGTTACTGCGATCGGTTGTGCAAGTACAGTAGGTCAATAGTCATTAGTCATTAAATAACTCTCACCTGTCCCCTGTCCCCTGTCACCTATCACCTACCTATTGACCAATAAAGACCCAGCTAATAGAGAAATTGTTATCCCTAAAGCCGAACCTGCTATGACTTGTACAGGTGTATGTCCTAACAATTCCTTGAGGCGGTCTTGGTTAAAGTCTGGTTTTTCATGAAATAATTCATCAATCATTTGATTGAGGATGCGGGCTTGCTTACCGGCAGCTTGGCGCACTCCGGCTGCATCATACATGACGATAATGGCAAAAATTGTAGCCAAGGCAAAGTCAGGCGATGCCCAACCCAGGGTTTGTCCAACACCAGTGGCCAGAGATGTCACCAAGGCTGAATGCGCACTGGGCATACCTCCAGTGGTTACTAAAACACGGACATTCAGTTTGCGGTGTTGAACTAGCTCAATCACCAGCTTTAATGCTTGAGCTAAAAAACAAGCTGCCAGCGCAACCAGCAGCACCCGGTTGTCGAAAATGTCGCCTATGTCCTGCATGGTCTTTTGGTTCGGTTAGTCAGTATTAGCAGTAGTCGTTTTTCACAGAGTACGTTGAGATGCAACCCAAAATGCAGTTTCACCTTTACTCATTACTCATTACTCATGAGTACGTTGAGATGCAACCCAAAATTCAGCGTCACCACACTCCCATTAAAAATACCCTACGGGTAGGCAGGCTTACGCTAACTCAGGAAAGCAAGCTACAAAATCCAAAATTTACAGCCCATTGTGATTGATTGCAATGGGTTTTTGTATTTAATTTGGAATTTCCCCAGATGTTAATCTAATGATTGCGACTGGTGATAAATTGAGCGAGTGCTTTGAGTGGCTGTGCTAATTCCCCAAATGGGTTTAGTTCTGCACAGGCAGACTCAATTAGTTCTTGGGCTTTGGCACGGGATTTTTCAATACCCCACAGACTAGGATAGGTAACTTTTTGCGCTACGAGGTCTTTACCTGCGGTTTTGCCTAATTGCTCTTGGGTACAGGTTATATCGAGAATATCATCAATGATTTGAAATGCTAGTCCGATGTTTTGGGAATAACGCGTGAGTCTTTGTACATCTTCACATGATGCGCCTGCGACAATTCCGCCGCAGACAACAGAGGCTTCTAGAAGGGCAGCTGTTTTATGGTTATGGATGAAGTTGAGGGTTTCTAGGGGAATATCTGACTTACCCTCTGAATCTAAATCGACCACCTGACCACCAACTAACCCCGCAGCACCTAATGCTTTTCCCAGTCGGGCAATTACCTGCAATACCCTCTCCCTAGCTACACTTTCAGGTGTACTAATAGCAACCAATTCAAAGGCGTAAGCCAATAAGCCATCGCCAGCTAAAATTGCAATGTCATCACCATAGACTTTGTGATTTGTCAGCCTACCACGACGGTAATCATCATTATCCATTGCTGGCAAGTCATCATGAATCAATGACATGGTGTGGATCATTTCTACTGCACAAGCCGTAGGCATGGCCATTGCGATTGTGCCGCCCATCATTTCACAGGTAGCTAGGCACAGAATGGGACGCAGACGCTTACCTCCAGCTAATAGGGAGTAGCGCATTGATTCATAAATTTTTTCTGGATAAATGACAGGAAGAGACTCATCCAGCGCAGCTTCACAAAGTTTTTTTCGCTCTTGAAGATAAGCTGTTAGGTTAAATGAGGCTTTTTCTGGCATCTTCTGAAGGTTATCAGCTGCTACCATCCTTAGAATTCCTTAAATTTTTGGCTTTTGGCTATTTGTCATACACGTCACAATTTTAAGATGCTCTGGAGTCAAAAGATTAACTAATACTTCATTAATCATGGAAGATGAATGATAAATGATGCGTTATGTTACATTTCATAATTTTTCATTTATCATTTAAAATTCCCTTCTCCTTTGCTGCTTTTAAATAGCTGGCAAATGTATTTTCTAACAACAGAGCCACCGTCATTGGTCCGACACCGCCAGGAACTGGGGTGATATATGCCGCGACATTAGCCGTTGGTGCAAATTCAACATCGCCAACTAAGCGACTTTTGCCACTATGATCAGTGACGCGATTTATTCCCACATCTACCACAACAGAGCCTGGTTTCACCATGTCAGCAGTAATTAATCCGGGGATACCTGCGGCAACAACGAGAATATCAGCGTTTCTAATGATACTGGTGATGTCTTGCGATCGCGAATGGGCAACAGTAACAGTAGCATCTGCTTCTAGTAGCATCAAGGCCATCGGTTTGCCAACTAAAATACTGCGTCCTAGCACTACCGCCTGTTTTCCCGCCAAAGGAATGTCATACTCTGCTAATAGGCGCATCACTCCTGCCGGCGTGCAACTGCGTAAGCCTGCTTCCTCTCTTACCAGTCGCCCTAAATTGACTGGATGCAGTCCATCAGCATCTTTATTTGGGGTAATTTGATGCAGTAACTTGACAGAATCTAAATGTTTTGGTAATGGTAGCTGTACGAGAATACCATCTACTTGTTCATCTTCGTTGAGTGTAGCGATCGCATCTTCTAATTCCTCTTGAGTGGTTTCTTTAGGAAAGTGTTTCCCAAAAGAAGCAATACCCACCTTAGAGCAAGATTTTTCTTTGTTACGCACATAAGCAGCAGAAGCCGGGTTATCACCAACCATTAACACCGCTAACCCAGGAGGACGGCCGATTTCGGGTTGCAATTCTTTGATTTGGGAAGCCAGTTCTTGCTGAATTTTTTCAGCTAAAGCTTTACCATCCAAGATTGTGGCAGTTTTTGTTTCCATAAGAATTCCTAAATTTCAGTATAGACAAGTTTTAATAGTCAATAGTCATTAGTTATTGAGTCAATAGTTACAAATAACCTTACTTGTAGATTATTATGGCGTTGCCGTCCAATTGTCTATTTTCTCATATTGGGGACAGGTAACAGGTAACAGGTGACAGGGGACAGGTGACAGGTGACAGGTGACAGGGGACAGGTGACAGGTGACAGGTAACAGGTGACAGGGAAAAGAATTAATGACTCTAATCTATTTTTTAAATTACAAATTATGAATTACAAAGTACGAATTGGTATTACCTTAGTCTTAGTGGTGGGACTTTGTAGCTGTGCGCCTTTGAATGTGTCTGGCTTGAAAGGCAATAAAATTAGCTTTGGTAGCAATGTGACGGCGATTCAGAAAATTAAAGCCACACCAGACAAACAAGGTACTGTTTATGTCCAAGGGAAGGTAGAAAGAAAAGTTCCCTTATTAAAGCGTTGGGCATATTTAATTAATGATGCCACTGACCAAATTTGGATTGTTACTAATGAAAGCAATTTCCAACAGGGGGAGACAGTAGTCATGCAGGGTAAATTACTATACCAAAGTATTCCCATCGCTGAAAAAGATTTTGGGGAGGTTTATTTAGAAGAAAAGTAATAATACTTAACATAGATTCCGGTAATAAGATAGTATGAATGACCAAAAAATTCATGTAGCGATCGCCATTCTTTACCAAGATAATAAATTTTTAATGCAACTGCGGGACAATATCCCCAATATTCCCTACCCTGGTCACTGGGCGTTGTTTGGCGGTCACATCGAACCCGGCGAAACACCAGATGTAGCAGTACAGCGAGAAATTCTAGAAGAAATCGGCTACACTCTGCCACCTTTTGTTCAATTTGGCTGTTATCCCGATGAAAAAGTTGTGCGTCATGTATTCCATGCACCCCTACTGGTAGAATTCCATCAATTGGTGTTAAATGAAGGTTGCGATATGGCGTTATTAACACCAGCAGATATTAGTCAAGGTAAATTTTATTCAAAAAACCTTGGAGAAGCAAGACCTTTAGGTTCTGTAGCCCAGCAAATCTTATTAGACTTCATTAGTCAATAGTCATTAATTCTTCTTCCTATCACCTGTCACCTGTCACCTATCCCCCCATACCAGACACAATAAAGTTATAGCGCGTGTGGAGTCACCACTAAATGCAATCAATAAACAAATTGCCTCGATGGTTAACTGTGGGACTGGCGTTTCCTGTTGCTATTCTCAACGGTTGGCTATTAATTCAGGTTGTACAGTATTTTCAACCCTTGGTGAGCGTTTTAGCATCTGCCACCCTCCTGGCTTTTGTTTTAGATTATCCCATCCAATTTTTTCAAAGCCGTGGAGTGAAACGCAACTTGGCGATTGTTGGCGTATTATTGTTAGCTGTGGTGATTTTAGTAGGCTTAGGTCTAACCTTAGTACCACGGATCATCGGACAGCTGAACGAACTAGTTAATATTTTGCCTCATTGGATTGATTCTGGCGTTCAGCAGCTTGACGTTTTGCAAAATTGGATAGCAACGCAAACTTTACCCGTAAATTTGAGCGGTTTAGCCACACAGATTTTAGAGCGATTTTCTAACCAATTGCAGTCTGCAACTGGTAAGATATTAGGCTTGGCTTTCGATACTATTGGGGTTGTGGTTAATGTGCTGCTGGCGGTAGTGCTAACTATTTATATGGTACTAAATGGCGATCGCTTGTGGGATGGCATTTATCAGTGGTTTCCCTCTCACATCGGCTCGAAAGTCCGGCAAATACTACGGGAAGATTTCCATAATTACTTTATCGGTCAAGCCACATTAGGTGCTGTACTGGCCGTAGTGGTGACATTAGCATTTGTAGCGTTGCGAGTTCCTCTAGCACTACTTTTTGGGATTGGTATTGGATTGTTCTCTCTGTTTCCCTTTGGTACAGGTATTGGAATTACTATTGTTAGTTTATTAGTCGCTTTAGAAAACTTTTGGCAGGGAGTAGAAGTTTTAGGGGTAGCCGTCGCCATCGACCAAATCAACTCTAATTTTGTTGCACCACGCATTCTTGGTAATTTGACTGGTTTGAATCCTGTTTGGGTGGTAGTTTCTTTGTTATTGGGAGCTAAATTAGGCGGCGTTCTAGGTTTATTAGTTGCTATTCCTACCGCCAGTTTTATTAAAGATATAACCGATACTTGGCGGTCTGGGGAATTCAATCAGATAGAGAATACAGAATCAGACTCAGCAAAGGTTGAAGGTGAAGTAGTAGTTACCCATAGCTAAGTAATAGGAAGTGAATTCACACAACCCCTCTCTTGGTAGGGGAGAGTTTCGGAGAGGGGTTTTTGAATTCGTTGAACTCACTTTAATTAGACAAGAAAACGTAGCATTCCTAAATTTCTACATTCATTCTTTGTCAACAGATGCTAAATATCTAAACTTAAGCTTTAACTTTTTTCATTGGTCTTGCTTTTCTTTTGACTATTAAACTAAGACCACAAACAAGAATAGCACCTCCCATAGTTGTAGGCTCAGGTACTTTGGTATAAGTTACTTGACCAAAACCAATTTCAGTATTTTGAGAAGTGCCATCAAGAATTGTCAAATCTTCCCCAACTATTTCATAGAAAAATTCAGCAGGATTAACTTTATCAAAAAAGAAATAGCTTAGTTCTACAGATGGACTTCCTGTAGAAGATGGAGTCAAGGATACAACAGGGAAGTCTGGATAGGCTATATCATCTTGTTCTGTATAAATATTAGAGTCTCCGTCAAATTGAAAATAAAGTGACTGAACTATTGCTTCTGGAAAAATACCACTACTAAAAGTTGCGTCATCAAAACTAAAAAAGCCTTTTCCTGTCTTTGTCGGACTATCAACATTAAACGCATAATTAACAATAGCAGCAGATGCGGATTTTACATCTACGGCAGAAAAACATACAGCCAGACTAGCAGCAGTTAAAACTAAATTTTTAACTAATTTCATCTCAGTTTCCCTCACAATAAAGTTCTGCAATTAATGCACACAGCAAATTGTAAAAATAAGCTGACTTTAACTGTCTTATTGCTCAAGTTTTTTTGAACTTACAAGCAAGCACAGTAATTATTATTTATTAACACTATGCAAAGACAGTAAATAAGTCGCTAATTACTTAGACCTAGCTCATTTTTAGATAGTTAGTTTAAGCAGAATTTAATTAGAGGTAAAATGATACTCGATTATTTACACTATTAAGTTTTGTAACTGATTTCTAAGAAATTTTTATTAACCCTGGGATAACTCTATCTTTACGTATTGTCGTAAGAGCATATGGTAAACACTTATCCTGTAATACTTTTGCAGGATATTGCTATTAATTAGTATGGAATCTAATCATTCATTAAAGCTAAATCGTCGTCGGTTTTTGCTAAGTTCAGCTGTAACAGCCGGTGGAATTATTACCACAAACCTTGTATCAAAATCACAAGTTTTTGCCCAAGCACCTGCAATTATTACCTCAGATAGAATGCGTCCTGCTGTACCTTATGGCATAGCTAGCGGAGACATCACGAATAATAATGTAGTGATTTGGAGTAAGAGCGATCGCGCGTCCAGAATGATCGTAGAATATTCTACTAGCCCAGCTTTTAGTAGTGTGCAGCGCGTTTTAGGGCCACAGGCTTTAGCAGATAGCGACTTTACAGCCAGATTAAATCTCAGAAATTTGCCACCTAATCAACAAATCTTTTATCGGGTGCTGTTCCAAGATTTAAATCAAGATACCTACAGTGAACCTGTCAATGGAACTTTCCACACTCCCGCGATAACTGGACGAGATATTTGCTTCGTTTGGGGTGGAGATACTGCCGGTCAAGGATGGGGTATAAATCCTGAATTCGGTGGGATGAAAATTTACGAAACTATGCGCCAAATGCAACCCGACTTTTTCGTCCATTGTGGCGACACTATTTACGCGGATGGCATCATTCAATCCCAAGTCACACTAGATAATGGCACAATTTGGCGCAATATTACCACAGAAGAAAAATCTAAAGTAGCAGAAACACTCAAAGAATTTCGTGGTAACTATCAATACAACTTACTAGATGAAAATTTGAAGCGTTTTAATGCAGAAGTTCCCATGCTGGCACAGTGGGACGACCACGAAGTCACTAATAATTGGTATCCTGGGGAATTTCTTCTCAGTGACAATCGTTATATAGTTAAGGATGTTGACTTGTTAGCACAACGGGCAAGACAAGCCTTTTTAGAATATATGCCCATTGGCTATACAACCAATAATACAGACCAAGCTAGAATTTATCGTTCCTTCAACTATAGCCCCTTGTTAGATATTTTCATGCTAGATGAGCGTACCTACAGAGGGCAAAACACTCCTAATAATCAGCCAGTACCCGGCAAAGATACCGTTATGCTGGGTAGCAAACAAATCCAATGGATAAAACGCCAATTGCTGACATCCAAAGCAACATGGAAAGTAATTTCCAGCGATATGCCCCTAGGACTGATAGTTAGAGATGGTAGCAGAGACTTTGAAGCTTGGGCTAATGCAGACAATGGCGTACCATTAGGTAGGGAACTGGAAATAGCTGATTTACTCCGATTTATTAAACAGAGAAATATCAAGAATGTTGTGTGGATAACTGCTGATGTCCATTACGCAGCCGCCCACTACTACGACCCTAATAAAGCGCAGTTTCAAGACTTCAAACCTTTCTGGGAGTTTGTCGCCGGGCCTCTGAATGCTGGGACATTTGGGCCAAACACACTAGAAAATACTTTCGGGCCACAATTGATATTCCAGAGCCTACCTCCAGGTACAAGAGGAAATCGACCCCCAAGCGAAGGTTTACAATTCTTTGGTGCAGTCAAAATCAATGCTGCTACAAAGGTGATGACAGTATCACTACGTAACTTGGTAGGGCAAACTGTTTACAGTACAGATTTGCCACCAGAAGCTTAGTTAAATACTACACAGTCTAAGTCCGGATGGTGCGCGGACTTAGCCTAAATTAGGTCTTTGTAGATTATTTACAGCACTTTCTGCAATAGGTAGAGGGCAGGAGGTAGAAGGCAATATTATAAATATAACCTTTGCCTGTTTTTTTATGTCTACAGAAGCTTTTGCAAAAACTAGCTGGGAGTGGCAGCTATCTCAGTTCCAACAACAAATAGGAGAATGGTTAGAATACCAGTTTTATCGCTTTGAAAAAGTTCTCCCTGAATTTTCTCCTAACTGGAAACTCAGCCCTTGGGTGGCTAATTTACTGAACTTTTTGTTTTGGTTAGTAGTAGCTTTATTTGTGGCCGGAGTGATTTGGCGATTATGGCAAGAATTCAGTCCTTATATATATGCGTGGCTGGGTAATAATGGTAATTCTGCCCGTTATCGCTCAAAAATGTCTAACGAAAATGTCTCTCTAACAACTTTGTTGGAGCGATCGCAACAATTCTATCGTCAAGGTAACTACCGCGAGGCGTGTCGTTGTCTTTATTTAGCAATTTTGCAGCATCTGCATGATACAAAAATTCTCCTTCACCAACCCAGTCGCACCGATACAGAATATCTACAATTGCTGAAATTATCTAGTCAAACTTCTATCCAACCATACGAAACTTTGATGACAACTCACGAACAATTATGTTTTGGCAATGGGGAGATGTTACCAGAAAATTATGAGCAGTGTCGCCAAGCTTATCGGGAGATTACACAGCAATGAAGTCCTCAAAACGTAATGCTTGGATAGGTGCGATCGCGATCGCTGTAACAGTTATATTAAGCTTTATCGCTGCCCCCACTACTAAAATTTACATAGGTTCTAGCTATAGCCGCGCCGCCGATGGCTACGGTGCTTGGTACGCTTATATGCAGCAGCAAGGAACTACCATTCAACGTTGGCAAAAACCCCTAGAAAAGCTAGAAACTGAGAAAAAACCAGCTACCCTGCTCAGGGTCATGAGTCATCTGAGAGAACCAGTTTTGTTACCTGATGAGCAAGAATGGTTAGACAAAGGCAATGATTTAGTAATTTTAGGTGTGCGATCGCGGGTTAGTCTATCAGACTTTCATACGCTGCAAGCATCACCACTGGGTGAAGTTAAGATTGCTACACGCAGACGTTATCAAAAGGCTAAACAATCAGATATTTCTTTAGGCGATCGTTTTGGATCTGTGGTTTGGCAAAGCACACGCAAGCAAGGTAAAGTCTTGTTCTCCACGACTCCCTACTTGGCCGCCAACGCCTATCAAGACGACTTGAATAATTTTAAATATCTAGCCAGTTTAGTTAACCGAAAAGGCAACCAATTATTTGTAGATGAATACATTCACGGTTATAAAGATGCCGATGTCAAAGAAATAGAAGGTGAAGGAAACCTAATCGATTATTTGGCAAAAACTCCTCTATTAGCCCTACTCGTACAAGCTGGTATTTTATTGTTAGTGCTGATTTGGTCACAAAATCGCCGTTTTGGTCAATCAACAGCTTTAGAGACACCAGTGATAGATAATAGTGAAGCATATATCCAAGCTTTGGCAGGTGTATTACAAAAAGCTGAATCCAGCGATTTTGTTGTCGAAATGGTGGGAAGAGAAGAACAATTACAACTCCAAAAAGCTTTGGGATTAGGATCAGTACCGCTAGAACACCAAACTCTGCTAGACCTTTGGGTCAAAAAAACAGGTAAAAATGCCGCAGTATTAGATACTGTCTTAAAATTGCCAGCACGCAAACGTCGTGTCAGTCAACGAGATTTATTCAACTGGCTAGCAAAATGGCGAATCTTGAGGGAGTTTTAAATGAGTAATGAGTAATGAGTAATGAGTAAATTTCATTACTTATTACTTAAACCCTTGAATTTACGGTAAGTTTTTTTAGCAATGACACTACAACCAACGTTGTTGTTTAGCAAATGCAATACTAATAACTACAATTAATATGATCACACTAATCACAGCAGGATAAGACCAAGGTTGCTCTAGCTCTGGCATATATTTAAAGTTCATTCCGTAAAAACCAGTAATGAAAGTAATTGGTAAAAATATAGTCGAAAGGATAGTTAAACGATCAATTCGCTCACTAGTTTTACTGGCAATGTTATCGCGTTGAATTTCCATTAATTCTGACATCCAAGCTCTCAACGCTTGATATTCTTGCCAGAGATGATCAATTTGATAAACTAATTCTTCATTAAATAATACTTTTACTGGCTGAGTAATCCACGGGAAATCTTCATAATTCATCCGAGTTATAAGTGACTTGATATTTTGAAAATTACGCCGACCGGAGCGGGTAGATTGCCTCATCGCCGCAATTTTATGGTAAGTTGTTTCATCCCCAGAATTTGCTAATACTTCATCCTCTAAATCATCGAGTTGTCTAGAAATAAATTCAAATACGCTATGATAATTGTTTAAAATATCTTTTAAAATTAAATATAAAATATAATCGACACCCCTGTTTTGAACATCTATAGTTCGCTTTTGAATATTATTGATGAGTATAGTTAAAACTTTGACTTCCGTTATTTCAAAAGTAATAATAAAATTTTTACCTAACACAGTGCTACCACGTGCCACCTGAAATTCTTGATTTTTAACTTGATGCGTGAGGATTTCATAGCCATCAAATAAGCAATCTTCTATATCTTCATCAATGCCTATCAGGGAACGGTTGAAAATCATATCAATCCGAGATGGATTGATTTGGAAGTGGTTAATAATTTTTGCAGTTCCAGTCCGATCACGAAATTGAATACAGCGTAACCAGATATTATGAGAACCATCAATTCTTTTCAGTACCGTATCAACATCTTTATTAGAAAAAAATTCCAGGTGATTCTGAGAGAAAGTCAGGAGAGTTAGCATATAGAGATCCTACTTCATTTTTGCTCATTACCACTTGATAATTGACTGAAAATTACAACAACTTATGCTTTCCATAAATATCACGAATTTGTTGATCGCGTATGATGTGTGCGGCTAGCGATTGAGTCAATACTCCACACCTATGAAGGCGATGATCTCCAACCGACCGTAGGCGATCGCTTGCCAAAAAATCGCTATAATTCGGGTGAATACACTGGTGGATAAGATTTGGGGCAACCAGTCATGTTAAACTTCAACCTACCAAGATACTTACCTTCCGCCGACGAACTACCTGACTCTGATGAAACACCAGTGGATAATGAACTTCAAGAACTCATACCAGGACTGCTAAAAGCAATTTTGCTGCTACTGTGGTCTGAACGCATGGACTGGTTCTTTGGGGTAGATATGGGGATTTATTATCATCCTGATAAACCTCCCATTGTCCCAGATGGGTTTCTCAGCTTAGGAGTAGAACGATTTTATGATGAGGAACTGCGTCCCAGTTATGTGTTGTGGGATGAACAAGTTTTACCCATGTTGGTGTTAGAAGTCGTCTCCCAAAACTATCGCAAAGAATACAGCGATAAATTAGATGACTATGCAGCTTTAGGTGTACTTTATTATGTGATTTATTCTTCTCGTCGTCGCCGCAAACCTCATTTAGAAGTACATAAATTAGTTAACGGTAAGTATGAGTTACAGCCGGGAAACCCCGTTTGGC
>NZ_JAYGGZ010000086.1:0-15886 GCF_034931465.1 Anabaena sp. UHCC 0399
TTTTTTTAGGGTTAAGTAGGCGATCGCTCTCTTACTTAGTATAAAATAGAGATAATGAGTACCCTGGAATATCTCTACACAGGCGATCGCTCTCTTACTTAGTATAAAATGATAAAACTAGGCGTATTCTAACTTAGGCATCGCTTATACTTTTCGGTTAATATAGCTACAAAGCGATTATCAATATCATGGCGGAAACAGGTAGAATCAGGGTTGCTAAAGATAAAGCCGATTTAGTTAAAGCGTTAACATCTTCAGATTCTAGTACAGGGACTTTTCAAACTTTTGCTGATGTAATTGTCTTTGCTGCTGCGTTGGGTGCAAAGCATAAAAAGCGCGTTCCTCTAGGGGAAATTTCTAAACGAGAACCATCACCAATCAGGTTAGAATATTTCGCTTCAGTAGGAAATGATGTGGTAATTAAATTACTGGGAATGACTGAAACTCAGGACATTAATGTTTTATCTCTTTATGAAGAAGAATATGAAACTCAACGCAACAGTATTTTTGAAGAATATGCAAATGGTGGGCTAGAGATACTTCAAAATGAGTTGCGTGGAGCAGTAGATTATTCAGAGCGAATTTTATTATTTCTCAGTTATGAACGCAATCACAAAGATGATAAAGAAGAGGAATTTGATCTGAGTAAATTCCTTTCTTAATTTCTCTTAATTGAGTTCATGTTAATAATTAACTGATTAAATCCATCCCAACCTAACTTTGACTACCTTGACTGCATCAGTTACAGCATTTGCAGCAGTAGAAAGTTTGTATGGTTTATCTGTATTTTTCGGTTTGGGGTCTATTCTAACTACATTATCTCTCCAAAGTGAGTTTTCTCTTGACCAATCTATTTGAGAAAGTTGCAGTATTTGCTCTTCATTGAAATAGTTTTCTGATTGAGTATATGTATAGTTCAATAAACGTCCTAAAATTTCCAGTCCAACACTGACACCCAATAAACAGTCTTCTTTAAAAGCAGCTATTTCATCTACCGTTAATTCTTCTGCACTTGTATCAAAAATATACTCTGTATTACTGCATTGCGAGAAGAATTTATTCAGACAAATGACTAAAGCATCAGAGGCTTCGTAAACATCATAATCTCGCAGTTGATGATTGGGATCGTTAGTAAAAAAACAACTGACAAATCTGGCGATAAAGTTAGTCGTATAAATTAGCTTTTGTTTAGTAGCAGGAGAAGATTTAATTTTTTCTGTCTTATCTTGAAATATTGGCACTCTTTGTATTAATTCTTTCGTAATGCCAACTCTACCAGAAAATTCACCAAATGATAACAATAGTGATTTATCTAATTGTCTAGTTTGTGCCATGTCTCTAAAATCTGTCTGACATTGGCGAAAGTCACCTTCTAACACAAGTGTAATTGGAAAATCATCATCACCAATTACATTGCTGTCAGCACTTTCTATCAATTCATGAATAGCGCGTTTACGATGTTGTCCATCCGTGATATCTAATTTTACTCCTCGACGAATAACAACTAAGCAAATTCCTCTACCTAATTCAAGAACTGTTATATCTTTTGGGTCTACATTTGCCGTCAGAGTTCCTACAATCCAAGGTTTTCCCTTTCGAGCGCGTTCAACAATATATTGTTTAATTTCCTCCACATGGCCTTTTACCTCTGGACGATTTTTTCCAGAATCAGGATCATTCCCTGTAGATGGTTTGGCTTGAAGAAGTCCAGAAAAATCGCTGGCAGGTAGATTTGCAGCATAGTACGCTTACCATGTCTAAAAACTAGCCCTGTATAGCATCGCTCACGATGATATTTGAAGAAAAAAGGTTCAATAAAGGTACTAAACTCGGCTTGAATTTCTGGTGAAATGGTATTAGCACTATCGTGATTTATGTTATTCATAGAAATAACTGTATACTTTGAATTAAGTATACAATATGTTATGCTGGGTTTAAGCACTTTGAAATCAGTAAAAACCGTACTGAAAATACCTTATTGAACCTGGAAGTTATATGAGTGAAGGAAGTCCTACTTCTTTTGGTTCTACAAACTCACCATCAAAACCTATCGTTTTATCTTCTACAGTTCTCGCATTAGCAAAAGCCTTGCGAAGTTCCGCTACTTCCATTGGATCTTGAAGTCCACCCAGAATATAAATCAATAACTTAGCAGCTAAATCTTTTCCAGCCACCTGTACTCGTTTTTTATTTGGGTCATATAAAACCCCATACCAGAGTGACTGGGGATACTCCATACCAGAAAAGCCACCTTGCTGGTCAAACTTCCGCAACTTCTTAAAAATGCTAGCTAAGGAAGAACGCTTTTTAAATACTAATAATCCTAAAGCTTGCGCTATAGCAACTTGCGCTACAGGACGGAAAAGTATATTCGCTTCACCACCACCCTTTTCAAAACTAAACCTTCTTAAAACAGGCGTATCTTCATGTTCTAAAATTTTCAAACTAGGTAGGCTAGCCAAATTATCAAAAAGTTTTCTGAATTCCTCAATTCCCTGTTCAATTTCCTCGTCTTCTGGACGCATGGGAATTAAACCCTTCTCGAATGGTTTCCAGTGGGGGAACTTTTGACCTAAGTATCTCTCCGACATATCTTGTAATGCTTGCAGCGTCGTTAACACCGTCGCATTCGCCGCTACTGTTGCACTGTTCCAATTAACGCGAGGGTTACGATTTGGTTTCTGTTCTAAAAGCGGATGAGTAACAGCAATTTTTCGCGCCACAATTGCAAAACCATCATCTTCATTTAGCTGTGCTAACTGACCTTTAGTTAACGGTGCAGCCATCAAGTTAACATGAACAAAAACCGAACGCACCCTCCGTCTTGCTTCAGTGCGAGTTTCCCCAGCATTCACCGCACAAATAAATTCAATCCCAATTTTTTCCTTGGGTAAGCTTTGTAAATAAGTAGGGTCTACTTGATACTGCTCTGTTAAATCTGACACCGTGATAAAACTATCATCAGCCGCTTTATCTTTTTTATATCGCTGGAGTTTGCCGGTTTTGATTAACTCTATTAACCCTTGCACCCCCATTAGCCGATGTTGACCATCTAGTGCATAAATTGTGACGTTCTCTTCAGAAACACTCAGTAAACCGACCTTACCATCTTTATCTAGAGGGGTGAAATCAGTTGTGGATTTTTTCGCACGTCCTTCACTGTCCCACTCAGAAGCTTTGGGGTCATCCACCCAAGGCTGACTAATTACCACCAGCACCGGCGGAAATTTATGATTTTTTCTAGCCGCTAAATACTGAACTAACGGTGCTTGACGCGACCAGTCAAGGGGACGTTGTTGAATCTCATCGATACTATCTGCGTCAATTTCAATATTATCTGTATCTGGATTGTACTTTTTTTGCAGTAGGGGTAAACCAGAGGCGAAGTGAACCCGACCCCCAAACCATTCTAGAGTTACAGAACCCACATAAGCCTCAGTTCCGCCCATTTGAGTCTTTTGAACTAAAATGTGGTCTTTTTTATCTAAAAAGCTGCCTAAAAGTAAAGATAATACTTGCTTTTCCTTGTTTTCTCGTTCCAGATACTCTCTAGCGATGTCAGAAGTTGGATCAGATGCACTGTCTTTCATGTTGTTTTTTGAAAACTCTAAACTATAAAATAAAATTTTTCTAAAAAAATTACATAATAATTGTAAAATTTTTAAAAATAGCAGTAAATATATATAAGGTTAATCAAATATTTACTGCTTCAAGCAGGCTCATCAAGTTTTGCTCCTCAAAGTAGAGGACTTTAGCTAAACAAACAAATTTAGCCTACACGGAATAAAATCTGTGTGGGCTAGTCTTGCCTGTTTAGTCAGGAATTGCATTTGTTTGGATGTAATAGATGAGGTGAAAATCTTGTTTTCCGAAGGAGGGAGAAATGAGTACAGCACAAAAACCAGAAACTAAAGGTCAGCAAACACGTACTGTATCAGAGTTCGTGGAAGATATCCAAGCTCTCACGACGGAAATTCAAGAATTGTATTGTTTGGATGCAATACCTTGGGTTGTAGGTTATTCGGGTGGAAAAGACAGCACTGCTACTTTACAGTTAGTCTGGAATGCGATCGCCGAACTCCCTCCAGAAAAACGAACTAAGACAATATATGTGATCACTACAGATACCCTGGTAGAAAATCCTATTGTTGCTGCTTGGGTACGTAATTCTCTCAAACAGATGAAATCTGAGTCCCAAGCACGAGAATTACCATTTGAACCTCATCTATTACAGCCAGATTTTAAAGAAACATTTTGGGTTGGTTTTATTGGTAAAGGTTATCCAGCACCAAGAGGAAAATTTCGTTGGTGTACAGAACGCCTCAAAATTAATCCGTCAAATCGCTTTATTCGTGATGTGATCCGAGCCAGTGGAGAAGCTATTGTTGTGCTGGGTACTCGCAAAGCTGAAAGCACAAGACGTGCTAGCAGAATGAAAAAATTAGAAGCCAAACGGGTACGCGATCACCTCAGTCCTAACATGAATTTGCCCAATTCTTTAGTTTATAGCCCTATCGAAGACTGGCAAAATGATGAGGTTTGGATTTATTTAATGCAGTGGGAAAATCCTTGGGGATACAGCAATAAAGACCTATTTTCTATGTATCGAGGTGCTTCTGCTGATAATGAATGTCCTTTAGTTGTGGATACAACTACACCTAGCTGTGGAAGCTCTCGTTTTGGTTGTTGGGTGTGTACTTTAGTCAGTCAGGATAAATCCCTGGCGGCGATGATTCAGAATGACGAAGAAAAAGAGTGGATGCAACCTCTACTCGATTTCCGTAAAGAATTGGATGCAGAAGAAACCCGCGATCGCCGAGATTTTCGCCGTAGAAGTGGGGTAGTTCAACTATATGAGCGTAACTTAGAGAATGAAATATCGATTGAGCCTATTCCTGGCCCTTATGTCAAAGAAGCACGGGAAGATTGGCTGAGAAAATTACTTACAGTCGAAAAACAAATCCGTCAAACAGCACCAGAAAATATGCGCGACATCACACTAATTTCTCTAGAGGAACTAAGTGAAATTCGCCGTATTTGGTTGGAAGAAAGACACGAATTTGATGATAGTCTACCTCGTATCTATCAAGAAATAACAGGTGAAGAATTCAAAGATCCCCGTCCTGGGGCTGACCATAAACTACTAGGTAGTGATGAATGGTCTGTATTAGAAGAAATCTGTGCAGATGATGGTATGCACTTGGAACTGATGGCGAAACTTTTAGATACAGAACGCCAATTTCGGAAGAAAAGCAAGCGCGTAGGAATCTACGAAAGCTTAGAGAAATGTTTTGATACTAGTTCCCGTTCCCCGGAAGAAGCCATTAGAAATGCTCATTTAAAACGAGACTTAAGAGAAGCTGTTAGTCAAGGCGACATAGCCACAGTTAAAGAAAAAGTCAAGCAGTTGACTTTGGGTGATGCTGTCGATGAACCTAAAAATGAAACTGATAAGCCTTTAACTTGGGGAAACATGAAATTCAAAAAATAACTACACCCCATCATTTCTCCGTGTCTCTGTGACTCTGTGGTTAAAAATCAATTTCACCACAAAGACACAGAGAACACAGAGGAAAAATCTCAACTATACGAAATTAAATCCATCTATTAATGATATTTCTAGAACTCGTATTACAAAACTTTGGCCCTTACTCTGGCAGACAAGTAATAAATCTTGATACAAGAAGTGAAGAAAACCACCGTCCAATTATCTTATTAGGTGGAATGAATGGCGGTGGAAAAACTACCCTGATGGATTCTATCCGCCTAGCCCTGTATGGACAACGCGCTCAATGTTCTACTCGTGGTAACTTGAGTTATAGTGATTTTCTAACTCAATGCGTTAACAATAAAGCAACCCCTGCGGAAAAAACCCGCATTGAATTACTGTTTGAACACATTGAAGACGATAAACCAGTCAAATATCGTATTGTCAGAACTTGGGAGAAAAACCCAAAAGACGGTAAAGACACACTAGGGATTTTAGGTGATGATGACACCTGGCCTGTTGATTCTCTAGTAAATATCTGGGATGACTATATAGAAAATCTTCTACCAATAGGTATTTCTAATTTATTTCTTTTTGATGGAGAACAAGTTAAAGAACTTGCAGAACAGGAAACACCACCACCAATAGTTATCGAAGCTATTCGTGGACTCTTAGGGTTAGAGTTAGCGGATAGATTAGCAGTTGATTTAGAAATTTTAGTTAACCGCAAACGTAAAGAAGTCGCGGAAATTAAAGATTTAGCTAATTTAGAAGAAATTGAAAAACGATTAACACAATATCAGGAAGATTATCAAGAAATAGAATCAGAATTAGCAAAGCTGAATAATCAAACTGAAGAACTAGAAACTCAACAGCGAGAAGCTTTAGATAAGTTCATTTCTGAAGGCGGTAAAATAGCCGCCGAACGCAATCAATTAGAACAACAACAAAAAGATAAATTATCAATAGTAGAAGATATCAGACAATCAATGGGTGAATTAGCTGCTGATGTTTTACCCCTAGCATTAATTCCCAATTTACTTAATCAAGTTCAAGCACAGGGAACACAAGAATTTTGCTATCAACAGGTACAGTTATCTAAAGATGTCTTAATTGAGCGAGATCAACGCTTACTAAATTGGCTGAATCAATTAGCAATTAATTTAGAACAAGTTGATCAAATTCAATCTTTTCTCAAGGAAGATGCAGAGAGTTTATATACAGGTTACGCTCAATCAGAAGCACCTTGGTTATTAGCAGACGAGGAAAGTTTAAGCCAACTAGATAATGTGAGATATCATTTGCAGAATGCCAAAAAATCTGCTCAACAACACTTAACTAAGTTGCAAGGTGTAGAAGAAGAAATTATTACTTTAGAAAGACAAGTACAGACAGCCGCAGAACCGGAAGCATATCAAAAGTTACGCGAGACTGTGGAAGATGCACAAAATCAAGTTTCTCAAGCTAAAGCTAAATGTGAAACAACCCGCCGCAAATTTGCGGAATTAACAGATGTGATTGAACGGACAAAGAAAGAATTAAAAGAATATACAGATAAAAATCTTGATGGTAAAAATAGACAACATATCATCACAGCAGCCGCGAAAGTCCAAGAGACATTGAAACTGTTTCGAGAAAAATTAACCCTGAAAAAGCTGAATAAATTAGAGGAGGAAGTGAAGAATTGTTTTCTCTATCTCCTGCACAAATCTGATTTAGTGCGTAGCATCGCCATTGACACCAAGACTTTTAGTTTGTCTATTTATGATTTTAATGGTAAACCAGTTCCCAAACATCGCCTGTCAGCAGGGGAAAAACAACTACTAGCGATCGCATTTCTCTGGGGACTAGCCAAAGTCTCTGGTTTGCGCCTACCAGTAGCCATTGACACACCCCTCGGTAGGCTTGATTCCTCCCACCGCAACAATCTAGTAGAGAAATACTTTCCCTCCGCCAGTCATCAAGTTATTTTGCTGTCCACTGATACGGAAATCGGTAAAAAAGAAGTCGAAATACTACGTAACAATGAAGCGATCGCCCGTGAATACCTCCTCAAATACGACTCACACAACCGGGAAACCAGCGTCATAGAGAATCAATATTTTTGGTAGTAGATATAGTTTAGTTAGCGATCCCTATTTGTTTAGGCTTAAATATTTACAATATATCTAACAATCCTTGGAAATTAGATAAGCAATTATGATATCCCCAAATTTACAAAAAATAGAGCGTGACTTACGTAATCTTTCATTAGAAGAACTAGAATGGCTATTACAAAGTATTGCTAAACAAGTACAAAGGAGGAAGCAAATATCAGATAAATTGTATGATGTTGAATTTATGAATAAACAATTAGTTCTAATGGCTGAGGATTTAGATATACAGCTAGAAATTGCTTCTATCAATAATTATCATGTCATATCTCCCATAAACCCTTTCTGACTAATTCTGGTAAATAATTAAGGGCTATTGTCAGATTATGAGTTTTCCCAATTAAATATGTTCCGTCTTCATTGATAATTTTTGGATGATACTCTTTAATTGGTTTCCTTCCGCAAGCATTATTACCTGCCTCAGCTAGTTTAAACTCCTTTTTCAATTTCGGATCGTCATTGTTATACACATTGATTAAATATCCTTTAACTTTAGAGGCTACATATCCCCAGTCTTTACTCCTATCCCTACGGATAGCACCAGTTAGAAGAATGACATCTTTTAGGAAATGTTGATTTTCTACCCAAGCCTCTAGGCAATAATAAGCTACACGCGCTCCCAAGGAATGAGTAAGAAGACAAATACTTTGTTACTTTGTTCAGGAATTTGATAGTTAATTAAACTAGGCAAATAATCTTGCCCAACTCGCTCTGCACGAAACTTAGTTTTATGCCAGTGAATAGGAGCTACTATAAGACGAGAAATATCATCACTTCCAGAATCCCACCACAAATGATAGACAGAATGTTTCCAACCAACTTTATCTAAAGCATCAAGTAAAGTAGTGCTTCTGACTTTTTCTTCACTTAAATATCCATCTATAAAGACTAAGGCTTTTGAACTACCTGCTGGGCGTGAAAGAAGTCGCAGTTCAGGGCTTTGCATTAATTAATATTCCTTGCCGAAAACTTAAGTCATACTCTTAGTTTTCCCAGGAGTATGATTTCTCTATCACTATTTATAAAAATTATGGAAGCCCCAATCGAAAGAATTAAACTCTCCCAAACTGCAAAAGAGCAATTACTAAAACTCAAACGTAACACTAAAATCGACCAATGGAACATTCTTTGTCGTTGGGCTTTTTGTCGTTCCCTCGCAGAATCTACCCCACCTTCCCCCGTTCCACTTCCCCAAGATAGTAACGTCGAACTAACTTGGCGCGTCTTTGGTGGCGAAATATCCGATATTCTTCTCCTCGCCCTCAAACAACGCTGTCATAATGATGGCTATCCCACGGATAAAGAAACCCTAGCCATCCAATTCCGTCTACATTTGCATCGCGGTATTGGTTACTTAGCCGGCGACCCAAATATCAAGAAAATTGAAGATTTAATTGAACTGGCAATAAAAGGTGGAAAGGATAATAAGTAACAGTAACTGATAACTGTTAACTGATCATTGACAACTGATACTATGCCTGAAACGGTAGAAATCGAGCGTCATAGAGCCGCGATCGCTCGCAATGAAATCTCTCGTCCTGTACGATTGGCTATAGAATGGGCAATCCTCAACCAAGACACCAGTTTTTTCGATTACGGTTGCGGCTATGGTGGGGATGTGCAACGTGTAGCTAACCTCGGCTACACCAGTTTAGGCTGGGACCCTTACTACTACCCCGATGAACCAATCACCTCTGCTGATGTGGTTAATTTGGGTTACATCCTCAACGTCATAGAAGATATTGAAGAACGCCGCCAAAGTCTCATCCAAGCTTGGGAACTCACCGGCAAGGTTTTAATCGTCGCCGCACAAGTATTAATTAATGCTCCCAGCAAAGCCCAACTAGCTTACAGTGATGGTATCGTCACCAGGCGGAATACTTTCCAAAAATATTACGAACAAGAAGAACTCAAAAAATACATTGATGAAGTCTTAAATGTAGATGCAGTTCCAGTCGCCCTTGGTGTCTACTTTGTCTTCCGAGACGAAGCCGAAAAAGAAAGCTTCAAAGCCATCCGCTTCTTTTCCCGCACCTCTACACCGCGAGTCCGCATCCCCATCAAGCGGTTTGAAGACTACCAAGAACAACTCCAACCCCTGATGGAGTTTTTTACCCAACGCGGTAGATTACCCGTCAAGGGTGAACTAGAAACAGCACAAGAACTACTGGGCGAATTTGGTAACTTTCGCCGCGCCTTCAATGTGATTTTACAAGCCACCGACGAAGCCGAATGGGATGCGATCGCTTACCATCGTTCTTTAGATATTCAAGTCTACCTCGCTCTTACCCACTTTGATCAACGTCCCAGATTTTCCCAATTAGCCCCAGCCATGCGCCACGACATCAAAGCTTTCTTTGGTAGCTATGAGGAAGCGTGTGAAGTCGCTGACCAAAAATTATTTAGTCTAGGTAAACCAGGAATAATTAAAACCGCCTGCGACAAAAGCAAAATTGGTAAACATACACGGGGTGCGCTTTACGTCCATGTTTCCGCTTTAGCAGCCCTAGACCCCTTACTACGTATTTACGAAGGTTGCGCCAGCCGCACCATTGGACGTGTAGATGGGGCTACCCTGATTAAATATCACATTGATAAACCGCAAATATCCTATCTGTTTTACCCCGAATTCGACACAGACCCCCATCCAGCCCTCACAGCCAGTATCACAATTGACTTAAAAACTTTGTATATCACCCACCGCGACTACAGTGACAGGGCAAATCCTCCCGTACTGCACCGCAAGGAAACCTTTGTCACACCTAGCTATCCTCTTTATGAAAAGTTTGCCAAACTCACCCAACAAGAACAGGAATTAGAATTGCTCCAGCAAAAAAGCGAAATTGGTACGCGTGAAGGTTGGAAGAAATGCCTAGCTGCACACGGAGTAGAAATTAGGGAACATGAAGTATATTTCATGACTTCAGAATAAATATTCTGATAATTAGGAGCTTTAAATGCAGATAAAAATCTTTTTAAAAAGCAGCTTTGATAATACATTTAATGTTTTGTCAAGCATTCATACAAGATTTAATTGTGTAAAAGTATATTCAGGATATTGCATCAATATCCTTATTGCACACCCCCAAAGTCAATATTATTTTCTCTAAGTCTTTGTATTAGTTCCTGGTTCTGGTCTAATAATCTGACCTTTATGGGTGGTGTATCTGGCTTTTGCCCTTTTAAATATACGTTTGCTATCTTTTGAGCTTCGTTTATCTCTACTCTCTTGATTTGATCTTGATTAATTTTCTGTATTAAGTTCCCATAAGTCAGAGAATCTCTTGAAATATGACGGTTGAAGCTAGGAAGTATTGATGTTTGAGGTAAAACAGATATATCAACGCCTTTGGAAGTAAGAGTATTTATAAGGTCTGGGTCGTTGACTAAGGTAACAAGTTTTTTACTGGGTTCGTATTTAGGTGTTACCAAGGCTGTAGAACGGTCTGCACTGAGACTGACTTTTTCTACTCTGCCTTTTTGAACTTCTTGAATAAATTGGCTATATCGCCATGTTTCCCGACTTTGGGGTTGTTTGTCAAAGAAAGCTACTCCAAAACCAATTACACCAATTAATGTGATAATGCTTGCTCCTGCAATATAAGGACTAGAAAAAACAGAAGGATGTTTAGACTTGGCTGGTGAATTTTGTCGTGGTGGCGATACTATTGTATTACTCAGGGCTTGTAATGCTTCTGCCGCAGACTGGTAACGCTGGGTAAAGTTGTCACGCACCATCTTATTCAGAACATCAGCTAACTTATCGCTGACCGATACAATATTCTGCCAACTTACTTCTCCCGTTGTGGGATCTTCTTGTAGTTGCTGAGGCATTAATCCTGTCAGGGCTTGAATACCTATCATGCCAACTGCATAGATATCACTGCATAGTTTCGGTTTACCTTTTGCCTGTTCACTTGGCATATAGCCAGGAGAACCGATCGCAACTGTAATACTAGTTTGCCCTTGAGCGTTGACTCCCAAAACACCTACTTCTTTAACTGCGCCAAAATCAATTAGTACAATCTTTCCATCTTTGCGCCGTCGCATTAAATTCTGTGGCTTAATATCCCGATGGATAACATTTTGTTTATGCACAAAGACCAAAATTTCTAAAATGTCCTTCAACAGTTCGTAGACTACATTCTCACTCTTTGGCTGGCCTGAAATAATTTCTGCGGTCAAATCATGCCCATCAATAAATTCCTGAACTAGATAGAATTGACCATTTTCCTCAAAGTGGGCGAATAGCCTAGGAATTTGGTCGTTATCATTACCAAGCTGATAGAGTATTTGTGCTTCTCTTTCAAAGAGACTTGTAGCAATCGGCAAAACGCTAGGATTGAGGTCTTTTGGTTTAAGATGCTTGACAACACATTTGGGTTGTCCTGGTAAACCTAAATCGATAGCTAGATAGGTATCACCAAAACCTCCACTGCCCAAGGTTTGTATGATTTTGTAGCGACTATACAGCGTTTTTCCAACTTGAAGGAACTGATTCATCTGGCTTTACTGCCCTTGAAACTGACTATGGGTGAAGTTTTTAAGCGGAGAGTGAATTATTTACAGCACCTTAATTTAATGAAATTAAATATACAAAGATTTTAAAATACATTGGGTAAAGCTTGATATGAGATTTATAAAGTAAATCTAAACATGACAAGAAGTCTGTCTATAAAGGTTTTTGGCAAATTTTTATATATGGCGTGTAATCATACAACAACTATGGCAAGATAACTCCAACTCACAAATAAGTAACAGATAATATGAATCCAGTGCGATCGCTGCTGCAAGTTTTTGGTAGTCGGAAGATGGCGGCTTTGATACTCCTCGGTTTTTCATCTGGTTTACCATTGTTCTTGACTAGTAAGACCTTGCAAGCTTGGATGACCGTCGAAAAGGTCGATTTAACAGCGATTGGTTTATTTAGCTTAGTCGGCTTACCCTATTCCTTAAAATTTCTCTGGTCGCCGTTGGTAGACTGGTTTAAACTCCCATTTTTAGGTAGAAGGCGCGGCTGGTTAATAACCCTGCAAATTGGGTTATTCATTGCGATCGCCTGCATGGGCTTCCAACAACCCAAACAAGCACTACAACTTTTAGCCATTAATGCAGTGGCGATCGCATTTTTCAGTGCTACCCAAGACATCGCCGCCGACGCTTACCGTACCGATGTTTTAGAAGAATTAGAATTGGGTGCTGGTGCAGCCGTTTTCGTATTAGGTTATCGCATCGCCTTGCTGCTCACAGGTTCTCTAGCATTAATACTAGCCGATAGCATACCCTGGTCATCAGTTTACCTGTTAATGGCTGGTGGCATGGCAATTGGGATTGTAGCCACCTTATTTGCACCAGAACCAAAGGAAACTCGACCCCCAGAATCTTTAGCCGCCGCCGTCATTTTACCCTTTGGCGAATTTTTTCAACGCCAAGGCGTAGTTTATGCAGTGTTGACTTTATTGTTCATCGTCCTCTATAAATTAGGCGACTCCTTTGTGAACAATATGTCCACCCCCTTCCTGCTACAAACTGGATTCACTCAAACAGATATTGGTGCAATTCAGGGTGGTATGGGATTAATCGCTACCATTGTTGGCACATTAACAGGGGGAGTAGTTTTAAGTAAAATTGGACTCAACCGCTCACTGTGGCTATTTGGTGGACTACAAGCCCTCAGTAACTTAGCTTACTTATTACTTGCTCAAGTCGGTAAAAATTACCAAGTTCTAGTGTTAACTATTAACATCGAAAACTTTTGTGCTGGCTTAGGAACAGCCGCCTTTGTGGGCTTTTTAATGAGTATGTGTAACCAGAGATTTTCTGCTACACAGTATGCTTTACTCTCCAGTTTTATGGCTGTCAGCCGTGATATTTTAGTTGCACCAGCCGGCAGCCTAGCAAAAAATACGGGTTGGCCTTTATTTTTCGTGATTAGTATTATAGCCGCAGTCCCAGGATTGCTTTTATTACCATTTTTTGCCCCTTGGAATCAAAAACCAGTGGCAGTAAACAGACCAGGAATTGAGCCAGAAGACGAGGATTTATGGGAAACCAAATAGTAATTCTTATCGGCACATTTATTCTTTTACTCACCGGATTGTTACTTGGCTACGTTCTTTCACAATTGGTTTTAGGTTATCTAACATTTAGCCTCCTAACATTTTTCGGAACAATCAGCCTGATTTTAATTTTTGGTACACTCTATTACGTATTGTTCTGGCAATTAAAGCGAGGACAAACCCAAACCCAAACATTACCAGAACCAATTTCTGAGCCACTTAACGAGCCAATCAATGAACCCGGATTTGAGAGCCAAAACTATCTCAAAAACAAACTAATTTCTAAATTATCTGGTGATGCCGCCGCCGCAGAACGGTTAATTGAGCAAGCCAAACAAAACTACCCCGGAATGCCAGACAATTGGTATTGCGAGAGAGTTCTAGACGACATAGACCGTGATACCCGCTAATAACTCTCTGCGTCCCTCTGCGTTTAAAATTTCAACCTCAATTTTCCGCAATGTCCAAAACTAGCTAAAATTGAGTCAAGTAAAATTCATAAATCTTTAATTAGATTTTAAAACCTCAAGCGATCGCAACCAAAAATATGGCTATATTTCGTCAATACATTGCTCCCTTACTAGTCGTGTTAGTATTCATCGTTGCCCTAGTAGCAGTCAGCGCACGGATATTTTTACCCTCTGACATGGCAGCACCAGCACCGATTGAAGAAGTGGGAATGGTGACAGGTGATAGGTGACAGGTGACAGGTGACAGGTGATAGGTGACTAAAATTTTGAATTTTGTAGGCGCAAGCCTTGCCGTAGGCTATTTTGAATTTTGAATTGTTAATACCGGGCTATTATATTCGTCGTGGTTCTACCTTAGAGCGATCGCTGCTAGTCAAATTCATGCAGCGCACCTACCAAGACATATATCCAGAACAAGATTTTGCCCATCTAGCTAGAACCGTTGAGCAATACTTCTCCAAAGATACCCCCTTGTGGTGGGTAGATTTTCTAGGCAAGGATGTAGGAGAGCAGGGAAACAAGGAAGATAAGACAACATCATCCCTCTCGTCTCGCCCCTCTCCCATCGCCTGTCTCTGGGCGGGAAATGCCATAGATCAAGTCACCGGAACACGCCATCCTCACATTTTTTTACTTTACGTCGTCCCAGAACATCGACGGCGGGGCGTTGGTACAGCCTTGATGCGCTATATAGAGAATTGGGCAATTCAAAGAGGCGATCGCCAAATCGGATTACAGGTATTTAAATCCAACCAAGCCGCCCTAAATCTCTACAATCAGCTAGGTTATCAAACCCAATCTCTATGGATGCTAAAGCAACTTGATAGTTAATAGTTAACGTGAGTTCGTATATTTCTTCAATATTGCCAGGTATATCACCTTCTTCCACAATTTCGCTTAAGCGAGAAGCTATGTGTCTTACCGAGTATTCCTGCTTTTGTGCCATGAACTCCCACGGGCCACCGCAGTCTTCTGGAGGGCAAGCGCGTTTACCATCAATGCACACTGGATAAAAGCAATTTGATTCTGGAGTGAGAATTGCTTCGACCCGAATTTGATGCTGCCAGTTATCACCTTTCGTCATATTCGTATAAAAAACGCTCTCTACTTCGCCAACCAAAATCTGATAATTTGACAACTTTAGGGTCGTCAGAAAACCACATTCCCCCAATTTGAGCAATCCCGTAATGCTTACCGTGGATTATGAAACGATGTAAGTGGGAATCCGTCCACCCCATTACTATCTGGATCATGTAGTGCAAATCGGCGATTGTACTGTTACTGCGGATTTTTATCCTACGCCAAATCATGGGACTGATGTCCAAGATAAAAATATGAAGCTGATAGATGACAAGTTTCTCGGAATCGGTCATTGGGTCATCTTACCGCATTGCCAGTGCCATCTCCCCCAAAAAAAATCGCTCTCCCAGAAAAGGACTTAGTTTTAAAGTAGTGGTGATAATTGCTACTTGCATAATACAGGCTACAGTATAAGTATTAATTATATAGGACAAAGATCCAAGTTTTGACTAGGATCTTTGTCCGATGTGGTCATTGAAGCGATCGCTGTATAATTAATCCCACCACAGCAAAATTTAGGTAAAAACATTACACGTTGTTTCATTTGTATATAAATTTATTAAATTTATGCTGGCAAATATTTCAGAAAGACGAATGCACCAAGTTAGATGGGTGCTTACAATTGGCTGGGGATTC
>NZ_JAYGGZ010000087.1:0-14758 GCF_034931465.1 Anabaena sp. UHCC 0399
CTAAACGGGGGAGGATGTCAATAGACTTGACACAAAAACACGCCGATGAATACTCCTCTAAATGGAAAGAACAATTAAGATTATTCGAGCAAGAGGATAAATTTTGGGATTGGGAGTTTAAGCTTCAGTTTGTCATCAGCAGACAGCCAAATCGAGAAGGCTATGCTGTCGAGTACAAAAGTGAAACCCAAGGTTTAATGATCATCGAAACTCAACTGCACGGTTCACGTTTAACCCCAGGGAAACGGTTGGTGTATGTTGATAGTATTGCTTCTGCGCCTTGGAATCGTGAAATGATCCAACGTCCACCAACGTATAAAGGTGTTGGTACTGCTCTATTAAGCTTTGCTAGAACCCGTAGTCTAGAACTGGGTTTTGAAGGTAGAGTAGGTTTACACTCATTACCAGGGGTGGAAAGATTTTACGATCGCCAAGGCATGATTGATTTGGGAGAAGATGAGGATTATGACGACTTAGTTTATTTTGAGTACGGGGTTTGGCGTTCTTCTAGATGAGGTGTCAGATAAATGAATCAGCACGAATTTCAAGAAAATCACAATAACCCTGCCCAAAATAACCAGGTAAGACCTATAGATTTATTACTTGATGAAGCTTGGTTACGGCAAGCTGTCCAAGCTGAGGAGCTTGTTGGCGGTAATATTGGTGCTGGATTAAATTGGGGAAGTGCATTTGGCGACCTCATGCTAACGGGTGAACTTTTGGGGCGTTTAACAACATTACGTATTTCCCTGAATAAAGAAGTCCGGTTGCTAATTAATGACTGGAATTTAGGTGCGGCTACAAAAATAGCCGTTAAAACTGCAAGAGAGAGAATACTTGAAAAATTAAGGTTGCCTACACCAAAAGTAAGACAACATATTGTAATGATTTTAGGAAGAGATGAGCTTTATGGCGAAGAGTTCATCTCTAACCGAGAAGTATTACGTGAATCGTTAGAAATTTTATTGACTCCTCAAGATTGGGAAACTATTGCCGTAGTAGCAGCAGATTCGCTCAAGCAGCAAATTATTCATCAAGCGGGTGGTGAAAAATTATCAGCATGATTGAACCCACACCAGAACAACAAATTTTTATGCAAGATGATGTTTCTACTCGCTTGCATCATTTAGCTGCACACCTGTCACAAATTCAGTCTTTGTGGACTGAAACATCATCCCAGAATTTGATGCTGCCTTTGGTAAAAGAAAGTCGGTACTTTCTTGAGTGGACTGTTCCCGATATGGTAAAAGCTGACGATATTGACCGAGCCGCAGAGTTGGTTGATTTAGGTCGAGTTTTAACTCATTGGCTTTTTCACTGGGACAAAATCTGGTCTGATGCTGAACAAAAGCGAGTTGCACAGGGACAGACTCAAGATTGGTTGCATCGTGTATTAGAAATAGCTGATACAGAGCCGGAATCACTTAGTGCTTAGTTTTTCGGTTCTTGTACCTCAGTCCCACCCACACAAGCACCCAACAGCGCACTGCCCAAAAAACCCGACAAACCTACCAACATTCCCCCTAAACAAACATTCTTTCGTGCCTGCCAGATGTACTGGTTGATACTCGTAGGATTGGAGTTAGCCGCAATAATCTCCAATCCCCAGCAACCCATTGCTGCAACTCCTGAAAATCCCACTGTCAACAGGCTGACAACAGTCATTTTGAACAATAAACTTTGGATAAAATCCCGTGTCCTTTGCCGTTTGATGCGCCGATGCCGAACGACAATGTACTGCTGCTCGTTGTACTGCACTTGATATTCGTGCGTTATTTTTCGGTGGTTATTAGTCATAATTAGTACCTCTGGGAGAAAAAAAGACAGTCTGAAACTGTCTCGAATCAATTGATTATTGATAATTAGCCATAAGCTAGTTTTCTCGCGTATTCTTTTGCTTCCACCCCAGATAAAGAGTCAAATACTTGAATTAGGGATATAGCTTCTTGACCTCTAGCATCAAAAACCAGTGAATAACAATGGGGTTCAGGAAGTCCTGGCTCTGTCACTTCCGCAATCCAAAGCCAACTTTCTTCTTCATTTTCTTCCCACGAATAATCGTAATGTAGATCGGGTCTTTCATCGGACATGGTTTTCTCCTTTTAGGTATAAACTTGATTCTTTGGGACACGGTAACGTGGCTCTCTCAAAATCGTTAGCGATCGCCATAGAAATCTGAATGTCCTGCTTCCTGATAACCTGGTTTATCCCAATCAAGAGGAGGCAATCTTTTACTACCAGCACTCACAGCTACTCGCTGTCCGTGAACATAATTCATCCAAGCTTTGATTGCCGTCATTTCATCGACATCACTAGCACCCAAAACTTGTTGCTCATAAGAGGATGCAGCACGGTAAGGGTCAGCTTTATCCGCCGCCCAAGCCAAGCAAATGGTTTTCACTAGTTGATCAACCTTGCTTGCGGGAAGTTGACTGGGGAATTTTGCATCCTGAAATTGAAGCCACTCCCGAATTAAATCAACCGGATAATCCATCAGAGTGCGGACTTGTTTCACCCGCAAATCTTGGGGATGTACCTCCGCAGATTTTGAGTTGGTTGGAGGTGATGCTGTGGAAGAGACTTCTTCTTCCAATTCATACTTTGGATTAGTTGATAGTCTTATTTGAATGCGTTCAATCATGCCAGCAAAATCAGCATTTGCATCCCATTGGTAACGGATTCTTTTTCTGATTTGGGGATTAAAGATACTACAAAATACTACCTTTTCATCACCAGGATTTGCAACGATTGTCAGTGGCTTGTTGTAGTCCTCTATGAGAGATGCTGCCAGTAGAAAGGACTTAGTGAAAATAGTCTCAATCCCACTTCTAATAACATATAGCTCATCTGCAAGAACAACGATATCTAATTTCAAGTTTTCTTTCCCCTTGAAATCCTTACTGGTCAGTTTTATCTCACTGATATATCCGGTTAATGCTCTGTCTGCGACAAGAGTCTTTTTGTCTTGTTGAGGGTCATAATGATGCCAACCATAAGTATAATTGTCAGCCAATTCTTTATCTACATACAGATAAATCGGCAATGGTGGATGCCCTAAACCCAACTTAATTTCACCCATTAGAAATTCTCCAAATCATCATTAGAATTCTGCTTTGCAGATTGTTTGTAAATTTGTACTTTGTGCATTTGATGGCTGGATGCTTTAATCAAAGGCATTGCTGCTTTCTTTACTGATTCTTTTGCTTGCTCAAATAGAAATTGTGTTGCACCTTCTGCATTTTCTTCTGGGTCGATTTGACCCCAATATGAACAAGAAAGTTCTAGTGATTCGTAATCACCAAGATTGAATTTTCTCTGATATGTTACAGAAATTGTTTTGATTTCCATGTGAAATATTTCCAATTTATCAATGATTTTTAGCGCAGCTATTCTTTACTAGATAAATTCTTAAAATTCTCAGCCATAATCAATTCGCAATTCGCAATGGAGTAACGTCCCGCTTCGCTAACGCAATTCGCAATTAATTTAATTTGTTGATTTTATCCTTAATTTTTCTAGTAGATGTAACTAATATTTTTCCAACTTCTCTGGTTTCTTGAAGCAGAGAATCGAACTTAGTTTTGTCAACCAATTCTGCTTCTATTAATATTTCTAACCAATATTCAGTTTCTCTTTCTTCTTTAAGTGCAATTTCTAATTTGCTAAGAAAATCTTTATCAGATTGAGAAGATTGAGCTTCTCTAACATTAGCACCAATGGAAGTACCACTACGTAGTAATTGGTTTGATAATGTTCGACAAACTCCAGGTTTTTCATTTAAGAAAGTACAAGCTTTAACTATTCTGATTGCCAAGGCTTTTGTTCTATCAGCAATACTAATATTTTGATTCATGCCTTTTACTCCTACTTAATAACTGCGAATTGCGAATTGCGAATTGCGAATTGGTTTGCTGGGCTAGTATTGGAAGAAGAAGCGATTGAGCGTTTATTCAGGAGAGACATTATGCGCGAGTCAGTCATTTATAAATCAATTAAGACTGAGGGTATTGAGGAAGGTGTTCGTCTTGTTGCTGTTAACCTCCTAAAAGAAAATATGCCTATCGAAATGGTGGCTAAAGTCACTGGATTAACAATCGAACAGGTGCAAAGCTTGGTTACGACAGACGTTGAGCAATCCGAGTAAGCAATACACTTCTTGTTCTATCAAAGGATTACCATGCGTGAATCGGTAACAAAAAAGGAGAGCAACTGGAATTGAGAAAGATTAAGAAAGCAGTGTAGTAAATAACCTAGCGTGGAAAAATAGTATGGTGGGAGTATGTTAAGTTTTTGAGTAATTTGATAGACCCTAGTTCAACTAACTAACTCCATATTGTCAGCCAACTGCTATATGCCAAAAATTACCCTAGAAGTATCCGAAGAATTATCTCAACAACTAGCACAAGTTGGCGATCGCTTACCGGAGCTACTGGCTTTAAGTTTGCAACAACCAGCAATCCCCGCAGAAATTTATCGATATATTCTCGACTTTCTATCAAGCAACCCTACTCCTGAACAAATTGAACAATTTCAGCCAACTCCACAAATGCAAGAGCGATTACGTACCTTAGTAACACGCTCTAAGGCTGGGGAACTCACACCTGTTGAATTAAAAGAACTAGATGAGTACGAGAAGATTGAGCATTTGATGGTCATGATTAAAACGGGTAATTTAGCTTATTTAGGCAGTCAATCGTGAGTTTAAGTTATATTCCGGTTGCGCTGCGTCGCTTAGTAGAAGAACGAGCTAATTACAAATGTGAGTATTGCTTGCTACCGACTAAAGTAGCGTTCTTCCCACATGAAATCGACCATATTATTGCTGAAAAGCATGGTGGCAAGACAGATGCAGAAAACTTAGCACTTACTTGCTGGCGTTGTAATCGTCACAAAGGTACGGATTTAGGCTCTTTTGATCCCCAAACAGGTGCTTTCAGTTTTTTATATAATCCTCGTAGTCAACAATGGTCTAAACACTTCAGCAAACACCTCGCCCCGTGGAAGCCCCGGATTCATCCGTGGGGGTAAGGGGCAGGCGAATTTATTCGCCGTCAAGATATTTTTAAACCTCATACGAATATCCATCTTTTTTATGAATTGCTGAACAATATTTGTAACTGATGCCTGCAATTCTTCCAGTCTTGGTAGCAATATCAAAACTACCTGTAGCACGACACAAAACACGACCAACATATTCGCCAACTTTCTTCCCACTAGTAACAACCGCTTTGATAATGTCTCCAGTTTGAAAACCAAAATGGATTTGTTTATTTGTACGGTGGCGACTTGGAAAACCAAATTTATCAGTGCCAGCCATCTGTCTTGTCCCGTGTCCATTAGCTGTAATCAATAATGGCTTAACACCTTTAATATTGAGAATTGGTGTTGACTTACCAACACAAGCCGAATCAATCCAGTGAGTTTTAACTAATTTTTGACCAATTCTATTGAACTTTGTTAGACCTCCTGAACCACATTCAACTGGTAAACCTGTAGATTTCAAAATATCCAAAAGCTTGTATCTAGTAGCATTAACTGCTGCTGCATCAGCTAATGGTTTCTTAGCTTGTGCCAATATTTTTTGTAACTTGCTAGGGTCTTTTTTGAGAAAATCCCTAATATCCTTAGTTCCTTTTTTGATGTTGCATTTTTCGCAACTTAAAGAAAGGTTAGTGATTGAATTAGAACCTCCTTTTGAGCGTGGGTGAATGTGTTCAATCTGCAAAGGTACGTCTTTGATACCACAATAGGCGCATTGTCTACCCCATTTTTCTAATAGATATTCTCTGGTTTCATATCCAGCTAATGTCCCTTGCTGATATTCCTTACCTTCGATTTCAGGATTACGCATCAACTGCATATCAAAACGTACTAATTCCTGACTAATCTCTCCAATTGATGCTAATTTACGCAATCTGTTTACCCATGTTTCAACATTGTGAACTCGACTCATCAGGCTTGGTGCCAACCATCCCTCTAGTCTAGTTCTGTTGAAAAATCTTGGTTTTCTGTAACGAGTTTTGCGATTTCTTCTGCCACGTCTTAATTGTCTCCTTGAGGTTAAAGAATCTCTGATTGCAAAACCTCTATGCTTTAATTCAGCAGCAAAAACTACTTCTCCAGTAGTATCATTAACTAATGCTATACCTGTGGTTTTAGCACCAGGGTCAAGTTTTAATCGCAGTGGTGTTACTGGCGAATTTGGACTTGGTTCTTCTCTACGAGACGCTGCACGAATGAGAACAATCGTGAATGGAAAGCGGCGATAAATAGCTGCTTTCTTGTTTTTTAATAATTGTCTCGCTTGTGCTGAGTGTATTGGGTCAAGTGGTCTTTTATTGGTATCTAAAACAAGTATTTTGCACATAAAGTGCCTCCTTGCGGGTAATGTTAGCTTCGACAAAGTTAGAGGTCTGTACTATCCAAACGACACTGACTTAACCCTTGTACATCTGTTTAATCGTTTGGTTCTAGAGCAAGGAACTAGCTACGTATTCCTTGGTAGGTCTTTAACTCTTGCCTCTAACGTAGTTCAGTTAAGAACTTAGTCTGGTCAGATTAGGGCTTTTTCAAGCCCCGCCCTTTAGGGCTGGGGTTTCTGACTTTTTCGGAACTAGCCATCGTGGGATTGACGGCAAATGGTCGTACTACAGTTTATCTGCTGCGAATGAATAACGAAGATCGAATCGCAGAAAGGCAGAGAGTAAGCTGAAAAACATCTAGCTTGCATATTTAACTGGCTTATTTAGGAGAGACATCATGCGTGAGTCGGTCATTTACCAAATGATTCAAAATGAAGCTGAAGAACAAGGAAGTAACAAAAAAGCCCGTGAAATCGCTCTCAACCTGTTAGCCGAGGGCATGGCTGTTGATGCGATCGCTAGACTGACTGGCTTATCAGTAGAAGAAGTGCAACAATTGCAACAGCAGCAAGCTCAGGAGTAACTTAGGATACTTCTTCTTGAGTTGACCTGACCACAACAAACGGCTCAAGACATCCCATCGCCTCACCCAGATAATGCAGCACATCGCCCAAATGCGTCTTCATCTCTGGGTCAACATCCTGCCGATTCGCTAGTTCCAACCATTCCTTTGATTGAGCGATCGCCTGAATCTTCACGTAGCACTCGTTGAACTGTTGCAACATTTCGATTGCTTGCATTTATTTTTCCCCCGTGACCTGTAAGAAAAATCCGCACCCAGTATTTTTGACATCCTCCTCAGCCTGAAGGCGTGAGGATTCCAATCTAATCAAACAGACTTAACTGTATGAATTCTTGGTGGGTTGACGCTTCACAGGATACTGCTACCTTTGCGGTAGACTGACGCTTTCCTCCACGTTCGTTTTGAGTTTCCGAATGTCCTCCGGCAACTTTGATATTAATTGCGGCGTTTACGTCTCTATCGTGTGTAGATTCGCAATTTAAGCAAATCCATTCACGGATAGAAAGGTCGAGTTTACCTCCTCTAAATCCACAGCATGAGCAGGTTTGGCTTGTTGGTTCCCACCTGCTAATGACAGTGAAGGTACGCCCGTATTTTTCGGCTTTACCCTCCAAGAATGTTCTCAACTGTCTCCACCCTAAATCGCTAATAGCTCTAGAGAGTTTACGGTTTTTGAGCATTCCTGAGACGTTCAAATCTTCCAAGATAATCGTTTGGTTTTCACGGATTAGCTTAGTTGATAGTTTGTGTAGAAAGTCTGTTCTAGTGTCCTTAAGTTTGGCTTGTAGTTTAGCTTTGCGCTTACGAGCTACTTCGTATCGTTTTGAATATCTTGTTTTACGAGATAAGTTTTTACTAAGTCGTCGTAGTCTCCCAATACGCTTTTTGAGAGGCTTGGGTGCGTCTACTTTCTCTCCAGTGCTAAGAGTTGCAAAAGTGGTTATGCCCAAGTCTACACCAACAGCATTATCTATTTTTGGTAGATGTGACGGCTGAATCTCGACCACAAAGCTGACAAAATATCGTCCTGCTGCATCCCTAAGAACGGTTACAGACGATGGCTCGGCAGGTAATGCCCTTGACCAAACGATTTCTACTTGCCCAATTTTGGCAAGATAGACCGAGGTTTGGCACACCTTAAATCCACCCTTACGAAAACGAGCAGACTGAGCAGCCCGACGCTTTTTCAACTTGGGAGGTCGAACAGGCTTACCTTTGCGTTCCTTTTTGCATGATTTAAAAAAATTTTGGTATGCCTGCTCTAAGTCGTTTAAAGACTGCTGTAAGGGGATGTTTGAAACTTCAGACAACCATTCCCTTTCAACCGTTTTCTTGGCTTGTGTGATGAACAGTTTTTGTAAGTCTGCACCACTTGGCTTTTTGTTACCTGTTCGATATTCAGCCAAGCAATGAGTGAGTGCATCGTTCCACACCACACGAACGCACCCAAACAACTTACTCAATAGTATTTGCTGGGCATCAGTCGGATAGATTCGGTAACGATAACGTGCTTTCATACTATAATTATATCATTTGGTCTACCCCTATGAATAAAGAATATAGGCGCGGTAAACACAGTGTTACATCGCTCAAGTCTCATTTGGTCTTTGTTACCAAATACCGTAAAAAGATATTTGATGTCGAGCGACTAGAGGTGTTGATTCAATCATTCTTTGAAGTAGCAAAGAAGATGGATTTTAGTATTCTTGAGGTTAATGGCGAAGGCGACCACGTTCACTTACTGGTTGAGTATCCACCAAAATATTCTGTATCTCAATTAGTAAACCACCTCAAGGGTGTGTCTTCAAGGATGTACCGCAAGCAGTTCACAGACTCACCCCACGCCGAACATCTTTGGAGTCCTTCGTATTTTGCTTGTTCTGTGGGAGGAGTGCCGATTGAAGTTTTGAAAGAGTATATTAAGAATCAAAATTCGCCCTAGAAGGGCGAGGCTTGTATCCCATTTTTTTGGTCACACGCACTAATTCCCGATCCAGCAATGCCTGGATCACTGCTTGAGAAGACCTAACGCTATGCAATGGAACTGAGCCGCCCATGCGTCCTAGCGAGTGCAAAAGTTGGGTAGCTGTGATTTCCGAGTGATTTCTACGCATCGCCCAGTCCTCCCACTAATTGCGCTTGCAGTAGCATGATTTGCTGCTGATGCTTTTGAATCTCCGCCTGTAGCTGTTCCTGTAGTTCTGCCAGAGAAAGCTGTTGAATTTGGTCGTCAAAACAATAATGGACTTCTTCAGAATGCTTATCTGGCAGTACCGTATAACGCCAAGAATTACCGTACTCGTGCGCCAGTAAAGTATCGCTGGGGTAGTATTGGATGCCGATGATCAGTCCTTGTTTTGTGAGTTGACCAACAGTGAATCATGGGTAGTCCCAGTCCTTGGGTATGCTAATTGTGGGTTGCATAATCTTATTGGTTGGTGCTGGAGGAATTGATGAGAGGCGATCGCTGTGAATAAGTCGTACTTGCGATCGCCCCATGAAAGAATTACGCTGCGGCTAACTCCCGATACTCTGGCTCATACTCCAGCAGCTTCCGCCATTGCACACTCGTCAGTTGGTCAAAGGGCAGGTCTAGCAAATGATCGTAATCATCAATTTCAGGAAGAGTTACGCTATCCACCATCGATAGCCAGTAAACAACATCCATTGCCGAGTCACATGGCACTTTCTCCTGAGACTCTCCAGATCGGATAAACCACCATTGTTTATCTGTGCAACCGACTTCACCCAATCTCACATCACCGCGATAAATCCCATCGTCCAGTAGTTCCAACCCGCACTTTTCGCACTCGTCGGCAATCTGCGCCATGATTTCGTTCCCTGTGGTGCAGGGTTCTACAAATGGCTGTTGCACGGGTAATGTGCCTTGCTGGTAATGCTGCTTGACGTAACTGTGGCATCTGGGGGCTGTGGAGTCGCGGAAAATCTCGATATTGTTGACCATGACTCGCCAATACAAGTTTTCGTGATTCTCCGAGTCAAAGCTAATGCTGGCGACTAATTCACCACTTACCAAGGCTTCGTGATCGTAGAAACAGATTTCGGAAATGGTGGGGACTTCTGGGATGTTGCCTGAGATTGGCGGATTGAGTGTACCGTCCTTATGATGCCAATTGATGAAGCGTTGACATCTGGTGAGAGTGGTGTAGCGAAAAACCTCAACACCACTTACCATAACCACCCAGCGTTGGGTGACAAATTCACCTTGGTCATAGGTGATGTATGCGATAAGTCGTTTGCCTGCGTAGATTTCGTAATGTTGGGAGTTAATCTCGACTGTGGTCAGTTTTTCTGGTGCTACAGCTTTGGCTTGGTCTGCGATGTGCAAGTCGAGTTCGGCTTGGGCGATGGTTTGTTCTTCGGTTGCTTGCAGTCTATTTGCAATGTAAGTCATAATAGAGTTCCTTATGTAATAGGGTAAAAGGCGATCGCTGGTTTTCTCAGGACGGGCGATTGCCTTTGTTTTTTTATGAACAACGTTGTGGGGAAGCCACAACGAATTCACAGATTTTTGGCGTAGCCATCAATTGAATCTCAAAGCTAGTGGCATTTGAGCATGATCAAGGCAAACAGGGATGCTTGCAAAAGCCAACTACAACTATTGATTGCACTTGTTTGTGCTGGCTGTTCTGATGGTGATTGACTTGTCAAGGTTATGTAAGAGAAGAAAATCATTTTTCCTTTGCTCTTGTACCTATTAGCATATGCGGTACTACATACACTTGTCAATATAGCTCATACATTAAATGCTTATTTGACTATTTTGTATGCAGTAAAGCAAACATTGTGCTAGCATAGCCTACAAGTACGATGGAGGAATGAATAAAAAGATGTTTTGTCGTTTAGCTGTTTTGATGGCCGAAAAAGACCCCCAGTTGTCCCAGCGACAACTGGCAAGAGACACTGGTTTAGATGTGACTACCATCAACCGTTTGTTTACCAACAACTTCAGTCGCGTTGATGTTAGTACCGTTGAAACCCTATGTAACTACTTTGGTCGAAATGTCGGGGATCTGTTTGAAATGAGAGATCCGCAAGACATTCCCCAAAGGCGCACCAAGAGGCAAATCCACTCTATTGGTGAAGAGGCAGCATAATCACAGGCAGCACAGATTTACATTACCTGTTGATTCCTGTGATCAGTAATGAAAATTTTCGTGGAATCTCAAATGCTCGATTATTTTAATTTCTTATTCAGTAACGTGGTTTTATACCGTTTGACTAAGCGTACTTACGGCAAAGTTAACTTAACAACACTATCTCTACTTTGTACTTCCATTCGCTATCGCTGTTGGTCAAACTGATTTCTACCTAAAGCTTAATAAAAGAGAGCGATCGCCCGCCGACCAAGCATTGCGATCGCCTGCTCAAATCGCTAGACAACAAAGTGAGCTACATATAATGCTGACACATTTTTGGTGTAATCCCAAGATCAGCATGAGTTTCACTTTGGTGATGTGTGCATAACTGTTTTCAGCATTTACCAAATAGTGGGCAATTATCATGCTGACACTAGACCGCGAACAAATATCAGTACCCAGCTACAGCATTCTCAACGACAGCATCAAAGAAACCTTCGCTGCCATAGACCGCTTTGAGTGGCAAGCAATAGAAGAATTACGGCTGATGCTTGATAACTCCTATTACAAAGATGCTGGGTACAAAAGCTTTGAGATTTACTGCAATGAAGAGTTGACCAAATACGGGGGATATCGCAGGGTCAGAGATTTACTTGCCGCCAAGAAAGTGGTTGATTCTCTCCCCGACGAACTAAAGGACAAAATCACTAAACCCTCCCAAACCCGACCCTTACTAAAACTGGTCAAAACTCCCGACAAGTTACACGAAGCCGTTGCGATCGCAGCCAAAGAAACACCCTTCCCTACTGCCGCAGACTTCGCTAAAGCAGTAAATAAGGTAGCACCAAAAGCTAAACGGTTTACAGAAAATCAGAACAATCAAACGCAATTGTGTCATTCGGTCAAGGTTTCATCACAATCTCACCCCAGATGTGGAGAAGAGGGAGTAATTGAGTCAGACCCACCAAACCCCACCCAGCAGATTGTCACATTTGCGGATGCTGAGAAGCTGTTGGTCAATAATGCTGATTTGAATAATTTGAGTAATGACGCAATTGTGTCATTTTCCAGTGAGCGCACATACCCCAAAGAATATTCTGAGGCGATTGCCACACTGAAACAGCAACATCAACAGGAATTGGAACGGCTGGAGCAAGAATTAAGGATTGGCCTACTTTCAGAAGCCACAGCCAGCGCAGAAGCACGAGTACAAGAACAACTTTCCTCTGTGCAGAAACTATTTCAACAGCAGAAGCAGCAAAATATCGATTTACAGCAACGATTGGACGAGATGGAGGGACTGAGGCAGTTAGAACTGGAAAACCAGCGACTACAACAACGGATTCAGGAGTTAGAAAACGCTGTACAAAAACGTCCCTCGCAACAGTGGGGGAATACCATGACGCAACAGGCGACCAAAGTTTTGAACAAGCAAGTTAAACAAGCTCTGGAAAAAACTATTGATTTGCGATCGCTTGCTGTTGAACCACCCAAAGAAAATCCCCAAGAATGCTTACGGTTGATGGGTATAGCTTTGGGCAATCTCGCCAGTGCAATGAACAACGCCCAAGCCCTGCGAGCTGCGGCAATTATTCTGGGCAGTGAGCCAACACAAAGTGCCATCGCATATCGCGCCGAACAATTACAATTGTTGCCCCAAGCAGTTAACGATATTCGGCGTGTGCTGGCTAAACCTGGGTGTAGCTGGTGGGATTATTTGGAAGTGGCTACTGAGTATGAGGTTATTAAAGCAGACTATCTGGCGGAATTGACACCGCAAGAAACGGACTTAATCACTGTGTTGGAAAAATCTGCACAACCTCCCACAATCGGGCTGGGTTCGATTGTTGCCCATGCTGATATCTACTGTGCTTTATATAACGCTAGAGGTGAAGTCATTGAAGACTTGGGCGATGAGGTGTGGGTGGCTTGGGAGCATTGGAAAGACAAACCCAAGAAGACTGACCGCTATTTCAAGGATGAGTTACGGCTGTTGTAACACGTAGTTTGTAATTTTTTAAACAACGTTTCCGACTATTCATAATCCAGCGCGATGCCTGCGGCGGTAAACAACGCTTGGGTGAAGTTTTCGTGTGCCAATATTCAGGAGATTGTACAATGACAGCAACTATTACACGCCCCATTAAAAAGCCTACCAAGGAGAAACCCCAATCCCCATACAAGCGGCTTCACGTAATTATCCCCATTGAAGATATGTTGTGGGCTTCGCAGCAAAAACCGTCTGTTAATCAACTGTGGCAAGAATGCTGGACATCTGACCCCTATGGTTCGCGGTGGATGCCCTTATCTACCGCTTTAGGTTACAGCAGTTTTATCTGTGCAAAGAAAATTCTAGCTGAAAGTGGGCTGTTTATTTTCAAACCAGATAAGTCCATACAAGACGGACGTGAGACTGTGGGCTGGATGGTACGGAATTTGCATGGCAGTCGCATGAAAGAATTTTGGGAAGCAGTCAATGCTGAAAATGAAGAACCAGATTCTACAAAACAACAATCAAATGCTGAAAATACAGACATAGATGCTGGCTTTTTAGAAATAGATGCTAAAATTTTGGCGTGCATTTCCGAAAAAAACCAGTCAGAGCAAGCATTCCAGAAACCCTCACGAACTACTCATAAACACCTCACAAACTCTTCAGTAGAGTTTGTGAGGTGTGTCTCTTCCACCCCAAACGAGATTTTGCGTGTTGATGCGACGGCTGACGCGCCTTTTGGGGGCGCGTCGCCTCATACCCTCAAAAGCGTGGAAGAGAAGGATGAAGAATTACCTACGGTAACGGACTGCACGACGCTGACGCTTGTGGATGTTACGCCGAGTCAATTTGCTTCTTTGGTGGGGGAAAATGAGAATTTGGGTGGTGAGGCGGCAATTTCTGATGAAGACCAAATTTCCGCCGCACCCGTTGTATCTGGTAATGAAGAAGTTCAGCAACATCAACCCACTCCGTTGTTGGGAGAAAATGAGGACTTTGGTGATGAAGCGACAATCCCTCAAGAAGAACAAATTTCCGGCGCGCCCGTTGCTTCCAGTTTGGAAAGCGAGGAATCAGCCCAAGTTGGTGTTTCCACTTCGCTGCTAGATGAAAATACTGCTTCTGCACCGTCCGGCCTAGAGCCGGAAACAAAGCCTGATAAATGGTCGAGTGAGGCGTTGTTTACCGCCGCAGGCATCGCTCTTAGGTCAAAAGCTAGACCCTGGCGCATGGAAAAACTCAAGATGGCAGGGTTGCTCAAAGAAAATCCTGGGATTGATTTTCTCATGGAGTGCTGGAACGATGACCCCGCCTTACAGATTGTGATCAAGGGGCTGGTGCGGAACTTTCCGCAGTGGGGTTATGTGGTTGTGGATGGTAAGTTGATTGAGTGGGATAATTAGCCGGAGCTAAGTTAATCTCTATATTATTTGGGTGCGGCTCTTTTAGAAAGACATAAAATTATATTCGTATTACACGGTTCTAACCTAAAAAGCTAGAGTTAAGCGATTGCAAAAAATCAAACACAAAAACCCCGTTCCCTAATGTATTAGAATACTACAAAAAGGCTTTGTTGCATGAAATGAAAAAAGGACACACCAATCCGAAGTAAGGCAACATCAAGTTTCAGTCCCCTTGCGGGGTAATAGTCAATGGAAACTTTAATACACCTATCCCACACAAAATTAACCCTGAGTTTCAGTCCCCTTGCGGGGTAATA
>NZ_JAYGGZ010000088.1:0-13546 GCF_034931465.1 Anabaena sp. UHCC 0399
ACTTTTACAGGATGCTCTAGAAATCTTATCTTTTGTACATCAACAGGGAGTGATTCACCGCGACATCAAACCCCAAAACCTGATGCGACGACAACAGGATGGCAAAATTATGCTGATTGACTTTGGGGCGGTAAAAGAACTTGGTACATTAATGGTGAACTCTCAAGGTGAAGTCAACTCTAGCGTGGTGATTGGCACACCTGGTTATATGTCCTATGAGCAATATAGGGGTAAACCTTGTTGTGGTAGCGATTTATATGCGTTAGGGATAATGGCTATTCAAGCTTTGACTGGTGTTTTGCCCTCAGAATTAGAAGAAGATACCCAAACGGGGGAAATTATCTGGCAAAATCAAGTACAAGTGAGCGATCATTTGGGTGAAGTGTTAACTAAAATGGTGCGCCATCACTTCAGTATGCGCTATCCTAACGCCACGGAAGCATTGCAAGCTTTAATCTCGGTGTCAGTATCATTACCAGCTACAGTCTTAGTTGAGATTAACAAGGAATTATATCTGCAAGAAGTCACAAATCGCGCCCAGCAAGGTCAAGGTAATTTTTCTGTGTTTGCGTTGAGAATACTAGAATCCAAGCGCGTTGAGTTGGGATTATCTGAGGAGGAAGCTAGAGAAATTCAAGAGCAAGTTTTGCAACCCTATCGGGGGTATGAACGCAAGTTACAAGAGTATGAACAGGCATTAATTGATGCAGTCAAGCAAGAATATCCTTTTAGCCAGGGAACGCAAAAGGACTTACAAGACTATCAGCAATATTTGGGATTACGGGATGAAGATATCGCGGCGATAGAAGCACGGGTGTTTGCGCCACAACAGTCACAATCTCAGCGTCAGCAGCAGGAAGTAGAAAGATTACGCCAAGAACAACAACGACAAGCCGAATTACAACGCCAGCAACAGGAAGCTGAAAAGTTGCTTCAGGAACAACAGAGACAACAACAACAGGAAGCATCTAAACCAAAATCTAACCCAGGTATTCAAACTCAGGCTTTTGAATTTGACACCGCTACTGTTACAGTTATAAACTCAGGGTTTTTGGGTTTAGGGAAGAAACATGAAATCAACCGCAATCGGGGGCGTGCTGAGTATTTTAGAGAAAACTTAGGTTATGGTGTTGCTTTAGATATGGTGGCGATTCCTGGTGGTAAATTTCTCATGGGTTCACCAGAAGATGAGCCAGAACGATCTAGTTCTGAAAGTCCACAACATAAGGTCAGTGTTAAACCCTTTTTCATGGGTAAATTTCCCGTTACCCAAGCTCAATGGAAAGTTGTCGCTGCTTTTACTAAGGTGAAGATTGATTTAAATCCCGACCCATCCCATTTTAAAGGTACTAACCGCCCGGTGGAACAGATTTCTTGGGATGAGGCGTTGGAGTTTTGCGCTAGATTATCTGGAAAAACTGGGAGAATCTATCGTTTACCCAATGAGGCGGAATGGGAATATGCCTGTCGCGCCAGGACGACTACACCATATTACTTTGGTGAGACGATTAATAAGGATTTAGCGAATTACGGAAGTAGTTACCAACAAACAACCGATGTAGGAAAATTTCCTGCAAACCCCTTTGGTTTATTTGATATATGTGGTAACACATGGGAGTGGTGTCAGGATGAGTGGCACGGTGATTACAATCAAGCTCCGAATGATGGTAGTGCATGGCTCAATAGCACAAATGAATATAAGCTGCTGCGTGGCGGTTCTTGGTACAACTACCTAGTAGCCTGTCGCAGTGCCAACCGTCTCAGGTATGCAGTCGACAACCGTGTCGACCTTATCGGTGTTCGCGTCGCTCTTGTTTCCGCGTAAGGACTAATTACCCTCTACACTCCTTTCTCTTTTCCCTTCTTAAGTTTTCGCACTTTGCGGGAGAAAATTTTTTATTTCATGTATAAAAAATTAGAGTGATACACGATATTGGCAATTTTAGCAAGTGTATCAGCGATAACCTAGACACCCGACTTTTTGAAAAAGTCGGGTGTCTAATCTCTCAGCGATGATTCAGGTTGTCTTGGCTGGCTCGCAGCAACGCCTAAGTTAGGATGAGTAAAAGTATAATCACCATGCAATCATGAATGAGACGCTCCCAATAATACAATAGAGCAGGTCAATTCGTTAATTACTTGAGTTGTCACCTCACTAACGGCAAATCCGCCTGTTGTCCGATAACGAACAGCACGCAACACTGCTAAATCAAAAGCTGAGGCTTCGCGAATAATTGCTTTAGCAACATCATCATCTCTAATTGTTTTAATCTCTATATTCACTTGTACCTGACTGTTAGCGACAATATCAGACAATTGCGATGCAAACTGTTCTACCAGAGGTACAGGCGTATTCAGAGCGCATACGTGTAATAACACTACCTCCCCTTGATTACTATCGGCCAAGATTTGAGCAAACCGTAAAGCACCTACAGTTTGCGGCATTAAGTCCCCTACTGGGACTAGAATTCGGCGGATTGTGCTGGGGCTATTTAACAAACGTGCTACCGCAACTGGACAATGAGATGACCAGAAAACACTATCAATTACACTACCAAATAAGCGAGCGCGTAAACCCGTTGTCCGAGACCAACCCATCAACACTAAACTAGCATTTTGTTCGCGGCTGGTGCGGCTAATTCCTAAAGCTACATCATCATCAATCCGAATAGCAGTTAGCACTTCCACATCGAACTCTTGACTAATATCTTTAGCAAATTTCAATCTTTGCTGACTCTTTTCTAGTGCTATTCCTAATTGTGGATCATCCATATGTACATGAGCTTGGGCAATCGCTAATGGCATAATCCGCCCTGATTCATGACGCGCTAGTAATGCTGCCATTTCTATCAGAAATCGCTGAGTTTGGGGGTTATATATTGGTACTAATACAGTAAAGGGATAGTGATTTTCTTCTACCAGATGTTCCTCAACATTTCCCCACCAAATTGCCGGGCTATCTGTGTCTAAGTCTGCTTGGGGAAGTTGTAAAGAAGTGGCAAACCTAGCTGTAATTATTGGACCTAAAATTGCTGTCACCAACATCAAAACAATTACACTATTTAAGACACCTTCACCAATTAACCTTTCACCCGCGCCATTCATACTTTGATAGGCAACTAATGTCGCTGCTAATGTAGCCGCTACCTGTGGTAGTGACAGTGACCACATTGTTAGTAGTTCCGCAGTATTGTAGCGGTAAATCAATTTAGCGAAGAATGCGGCTAAAAATTTGCTGCCAATTAGAGCTACAACAATAAACAAAGTCAGCCAAAAGGAAGAAAGAGTTTTAATAAAGGCCGGAATATTAATCAATAATCCCATGTCTACGAAAAAGCAAGGGATAAATAATACACTACCAATAAACTCAATTTTTTCCTTGACAGGGCTACGTCCTACAACATCATTAACAGCTAAACCTGCTAGAAATGCACCAACAATTTTCTCTATTCCAATTATTTGCGCCCCAACAGATGCTAAAAACAATGCTAGTAAAATGAACAAAAACTGATTACTTTGTTCATCTCCAGAACGACGAAAAAACTCTTTACCTAACCAGTCAAAGCCAAACAGAACAATAATTGAGTAAATCGCTAGTCCACCTAACAAAGTTAATAAACTTAAAGTAGTGAATTCTCCGCTATGAATTCCGACACAAATTGCTAGCACTAGCAATGCACCTGTATCAGTGAAAATCGTCGCACCAATTGTCACTGTCACAGCTTCATTCATTACTACTCCTAGGCGACTCACAATTGGATATGCTAAGAGGGTATGAGAAGCTAATAAAGAACCAATTAATACAGAAGCATTCCAGCTAAAATTAAATATTCGTCCTACCAGAATGCCAGCAATCATTGGCACTAAAAATGTTAAAATTCCAAATCCTATTGAGCGATTTTTAGTTTTCCGAAATTGTTCAATATCAATCTCTAACCCTGCAACAAACATTAAATAAATTTTGCCGATATCCGAAAGTAGTGTGATAGTGTCAGAATCTGGGTCGAGAAGCTTTAATCCACTTTGTCCCAAAATTACACCAGCTAATAGTAGTCCTACTAATCCAGGTAATCTTAATCGCTCAAATATCGGCGGTACAGTAAAAATTACTGTCAGAAGTATTGTAAACGCAATAATAGGAGTATCGGTTAGTAAGTTAGAACCCATATGTAATTATGATGATTGTCTGTAGGTTAAAATCTGTCTAAAAAACGATTTTTTGCCAAAATTTACCAGGTACAATACTTACATTAATTTAGAAAGCCTGAAAAAATGAATAGGCTTATAATAACAAACCTTATTCACTTTTAATTTAATTGATAGACTAAATAACAGATTAGTAACCTAAGTAAGAATTAGTATCAGAAGTAGTTAGATATAGCTGTTATCAAGTATTTTTACCCGTCCATCAGCACAGAGGCTAATTCAATAGAGATAATTTGAGAAAAATCTGGAAGAGTGTTCTTGTTGTTGACTATCAATGATAATTTTAAGGATTGAGAACCCTTAAAAATCGAAGTTTATGAACGCAGCCGACGATAAAACCATTGTTCGTGAGTATTTCAATTCCACAGGGTTTGACCGATGGAGACGGATTTATGGCGATGGCGAAGTTAATAAAGTCCAGCTAGATATCCGCAACGGCCACCAGCAAACTGTGGATAGTGTTATCGAATGGCTGAAAAATGATGGCAATTTAGCAGAGTTATCAATCTGTGATGCTGGTTGTGGTGTGGGTAGTCTGAGCATTCCCTTAGCTACAGCAGGTGCTAAGGTCTATGCCAGCGATATTTCGGAAAAAATGGTAGAAGAAGGTAAACAAAGAGCCTTAGAAGCCTTGGGAAATGCCGAAAATCCTACCTTTGCTGTCCAGGATTTAGAATCTTTAAGTGGCAATTATCACACTGTTATTTGCTTAGATGTCTTGATCCATTATCCCCAAGATAAAGCTGATGAGATGATTTCTCACCTCTGTTCTTTGGCTCAGTCTAGAATCATTCTCAGTTTTGCGCCTAAAACCTGTGCTTTGACTTTGCTCAAAAAAATTGGCAGTTTCTTTCCTGGGCCAAGTAAAACAACCCGCGCCTATCTGCATCGTGAAGCTAATGTCATCAAAATTTTAGAAAGCAATGGCTTTGCTATCCAAAGGAAGGCTTTTACTAAGACTAGTTTTTACTTTTCTCGCATTTTAGAAGCTACACGCCAACAATAAACTACTCACCGCTAGATCAGGCGTACCTGATTTAGCGGGAGGTTTTGAAATAGAGGTGACAGGTGACAGGTGACAGGTGACAGGGTAGAAAAAGAGTGTTTTTTTGATTTTTTGCTAGTGTTTAACGGCACTAGTGGGAGATTTTTAACAAATAGGGGTTTAGGGGAAGGAAAGGTTTAAGAAGTTGGGGAGATTTTTGTGATGAATACCCTTAGTTACCTTGAGATGCTGTATTTAGCGTCCCGGCTGTGACAATCACCAGATTTTCTGGCTTAATTAAATCTTGAATTGCCTGCTGCATTTCAGCCATATTGACTGACTGAATGCGCTGGGGAAATTCACGGATTTCTGTTGGTGATAGTCCCACGACTGCATTATCTAAAATGATGTTGGATACATCACTAGGGTTAGCTAAATTCACAGGATAACTGTTGGTAATTGAACGTTTGGCGGTGTTTAATTCTGCTTCAGTGACTCCTTGTTGCCGTAACTGTTTGAGTAATGCTAAAGTGCTAGCGATCGCCTGATTAGCATCTCCTGGTGCTGTCTGCATTTGAATGACGAAGGGGCCAGGATTTATCCCCGCCGCAAAGCCGCTATAAATACCATAGGTTAAACCCAGGCGATCGCGCACTTCTGTACCCAAGCGACTGGATAAGGTATCACCACCCAAAATCTGATTCAGTACCAATGCTGCATAGTAACGGGGGTCTTTGCGAGAAATGCCGTTATAGCCAATGTAAGTTACAGCTTCGGCTTTACCTGGAATCACCTTGTTAATGCGGGTCAAAGTTGGCGGTAATGATACTGTTGGTGATTTCAGGGTACGCGGTTGACCAATAGCTTGCCATTTCCCCAGGGACTGATTGAGTAACTCTTTTACCTGCGCTGGGTCAAAATCACCCACTAAAGCTAGTGTTGTAGTGTCTGGTCGGTAATGGTTGCGATAAAAGTTCACCACATCATTACGAGTAATACTGTTTAAACTTTCCGGCGTTGGGAAGCTGTGGAAGGGGTGATTTGCGGGGTAAATTGCCTGCTGGAATACTCTTCTACCTAATCCACTAGGATCATCTAGTTGGGCTTTGAGGCTAATTAATGCCCTTTGGCGGCTGAGTTCTAGCTGGTCGTTGGGAAAAGAGGCATTTTGCAGCACATCTGCTAGAGTTTGCATGATGATCGGCAGATTTGCTGATAACCCTTGACCACTAATGTTTACACCCTCACGTCCAGCACCAAAATTTAAACTAGCACCTCGGTCTTCTAGAGTTTGTGCCAAGGTGAGAGCATCTTTTGTCTTTGTCCCATTCATTAAATTAGTAGCTGTGAGACTAGCTAATCCTGCTTTGGGATTACCATCAAATTCACTACCTGCGCCAATCTGTCCACTTAAGTTAATTGTAGGGACACTACGGTCAGGTAATAGCAATACCCGCAAACCATTGGTGAGAGAAAGCTGTTGTGGTAAAGATTGTTTGTTGGTATCTGTAGATGTGGTGACAGGAGGCAGATATTTAGCCAATTCTGCCGGGTCTACGGGTTTACCGGGGTCGAAGTTCTCCACAGTGCGACCAGAACTAGCATCGGTAGTTCCGGCTTGACCATCGAGTTGGGTTGGTTCAAAATAGCCGATGGTTTGTTTTGCGGGATTGAGGTAAGTTTTCGCGACTTTTTGAATATCAGCAGGGGTGACTTGAGCGATCGCAGCTAAATATTTTTCAATATAGTGATAATTTCCGGCGATCGTTTGGCTATATCCCAATTGGTTAGCTTGGCTGGTGATGTCTTGATTACCCAGCACAAACGCTGCTTGCATTTGCGTCTTGGCTCTGTTCAATTCGCCTGGGGAAACTGGCTGCTGTTGCAGTTTGGATAGAGATGTTTGCAATACCTCAGTAATTTTGGCTAGCTTTTGTCCTGGTGCGGCTGTAGCAGTAATTTCATACCAACCCGGTTCGATAAGTTCTACTGCACTACCACTTATAGAACTAGCCAGACCAGATTCCACCAAAGCTTGATAAAGTCTAGAACTACGTCCACCCGTAAGAATAGCATCCATGACATCAATTGCTGGGACATCAGGATGATTAATATCGGGTAAAGGATACACCGCTTGCAATAACGCCGCACTTCCAGGTTCTTTTAAAACTATCGGTGCTTTATTAGCAGTATTTTTATCCAGTTCTTTCCTTATCCCCTTATCCTCTGGATCTGTCCGGGGTAATTTCCCAAAAGTTGTTTGCACTATATTTAGTGCAGGTTCTGTAGCAAAATCTCCTGTGATGACCAAGGTGGCATTATCTGGACTGTAATATTTTTGGTAGTAATTCCTTACCTGTTCTAGTGTGAATTGTTCCACATCGGCTTTTGTCCCACCCACAGGTAAGCCATAGGCGCGGTTAGGAAAAGCAGCTCGCATGACTGCCCGACTTAAACGATAATTGGGTGAGTTTTCATATCCCTGCAACTCAGAGATCACCACTCGTTTTTCACTAGTTAATTGTTCTGGCTCTATCAAAGCATTTTTCATGCGGTCTGCTTCTAGAGTCAGCAAAGCTTCTAGTTTGTTTCGCTCCACCGTACCAAAGTAAGCCGTTTCGTCGTAGCTAGTGAAAGCATTAAATTGACTACCCAAAGCACTAAACAACCGCCCAAACTGCACCGGACGGTTTGTAGTTCCCTTGAACATCAAATGCTCAAGCTGGTGGGAGATACCGTTTTCTCCCTTGGCTTCATTCCGTGAGCCAACTTTATACCAAACCTGTACACTCACCACTGGCGCAGTATGCACTTCTTTGGTGAGTACAGTTAAACCGTTATCTAATACTGTTTTCTGCACTCCTTGAGTAAAAGACAAACCAGACACGGGTGTAACGGCTGGTGTTGGTGTGGCTGCGATCGTCAAATTGCTCGCCACAGGCAAAATACTCAAAAGGATGCTGAGAAAGAAACCTATCAGCATATATGGGCGGAGTTTCATAAGCGGTTTACATTCTTAAGTTATCAAACCCGGCGGTTGACAGTTTCTTAAGTGTAACTAGCGATCGCTCTAAAATCATGTTTGCTAATTTCTACAGCCGACTTACCCAAAATTATGTACTGGCTCAATTGATCCACTGCTATGTGCTTTAAGAGTATAAAAAACGGTAGATTGTTAATTGATCCACCGTTTTTTATAAGTCAAATGATATTTTTCCTTGCTGTTATGTCAAGGTGAATTTTGTGTATTTATTTTTCCACAGGTGTTAATTTTAGAGGATACAATGGCTCAGATCCATTTAACTGCCAAATTCTCAATACCAATACAGCCGCTACAGTTAGCCATACACAAGAAAATGATAAAGTCATTCCCGCTATAGGATTAGTTTGCCAATAAATAGCCGTCACTACTACAGCAGATAACCAAGGTCCTAAAATAACGACAGGAACAGCAGCACCTAATCTCCGTTCTACAGTGAAAATCGTATTCCAAGTATCCCCTAAAGCCAGATGTACCACAAACAAAATTAAAGGCAGCACTAAAAATTGGTGATTCATTTGCTGCCAAACTAACACAGAAGAAATTACCCGTAAAACGGCAATTATCATCCAAACTATGGGAAATGCTAAAGGTGGAGGCGCCCATCTAGGTCTGATTATCTGGTCATAGGTCTGACCAGAACGGGTATTATCTAAAAGAGAAAACATTCGGGAACGGATACTTAATAGAGCAAAAAATAATCCAGTCAATAAAGTGCTAAACCAAGCAGGAAAGAAAGAATTATTATCAATCAACATTACTAATTTTTCCATTCCCAGCAACACAAGAACCATGACTACTATTTGCAGGATAGTTCCTAGTTTATAAACTAAAACTGCTCTGATATCTAGTTCTTGTGTAGTAGCTATTGGTTTATCTGGAGACTGTTGTTGATTAAGAGTTTTTACTCCCATAACTGTATTGACAAACTTTTCAAGTATTCCACTATTATTGGATTGACTCATAATTAAGAGCTTGTGCGTAGTTTGTAATTAGTCATAATAAGTCATTATATGATAATGTAATGTCAGATAGAGAGTAATATTCTCATCTGCATTGCACATCAGATTTATATTGACACTCCCATCGCTAAGAGGCTGTTTTAAAAGTTTTGAGAGATAATATTTCCATCATCAGCAATCTTAAAAGCTATGACCCAAGCATTATCCAAAATTTTTACTTTCAAGGAATTTGTGGGTTGGCTACTTGAAAATTCTGGGGTACGTTACGAACTACATCACGGAAATATTATTGAAATGGCACAACCCGTGGGGGAACATGAAGAAGTTAAAGGATTTTTGACAATTAAGCTGAGTGCAGCGATTGACAGATTAGGTTTTCCCTACTTTATTCCTAACCAAGCCATAGTTATACCTGATAGTAAAGATTCTGGTTATTTCCCAGATGTGTTGGTACTAAATCGTGCAAATCTGGTCAACGAAAAATTATGGAAAAAAGAATATCCTAAACAACAAACAATCTGTGTCTGTAACTTGGTTGATGGGGAATATCAAATCAGCAAGTTTCGAGATGAGGAACGCATTGTTTCCCAAACTTTCCCCAATTAAATCTCACCGCCAACCAAATTTTTCAAGCTGGTGTGGTGTAGCTTTGTGATCAAGCTAAACATCAACATCCAAATTCTTGACTAAAAAAGCCCACTTATCTGCTGCTTCCTCAATGATTTTGGCTGTAGGTTTACCTGCACCATGTCCCGCCTTAGTCTCAATTCTAATTAACGTTGGCGCATCACCAGCGTGAGCTGCTTGCAAAGTTGCTGCAAATTTGAAACTATGAGCAGGAACAACGCGATCATCATGATCTGCTGTAGTGATTAAGGTAGCTGGGTAGGCTGTATGTGGCTTGAGATTATGCAGAGGTGAATAGGCGTAAAGAGTTGGGAAATCTTCGGGATGATCTGGCGAACCATATTCAGCAGTCCAAGCCCAGCCGATGGTAAATTTATGAAACCGCAACATATCCATTACGCCAACGGCTGGTAAAGCTGCACCGAATAATTCAGGACGCTGAGTCATAAAAGCACCGACTAACAAACCGCCATTACTACCACCTGCGATCGCTAGTTTTGCAGTTTTTGTGTAATTATGATCAATCAGCCACTCAGCCGCCGCTATAAAATCATCAAAAACATTCTGCTTTTTCTCCTTCATCCCTGCTTGATGCCATTCTTCACCATATTCTCCACCACCACGCAGATTTGGCATCGCATAAACACCCCCCATCTCCATCCATACCAACGTATTCACAGAAAAACTGGGAGTGAGTGAAACCCTAAAACCACCATAAGCATAGAGATAAGTGGGATTATTCCCATCTAATTGCATCCCTTTTTTGTGGGTAATAAACATCGATACTGGTGTACCATCTTTACTCTCGTAAAAAACTTGTTTGGTTTCATAATCAGCAGGATTAAAATCTATAATTGGCTGTTTAAAAATCTCACTTTTTCCCGTTACCATGTCGTAGCGGTAAATAGTTCCTGGTGTTGTGAAACTGGTGAAGCTATAAAAAGTTTCTGTATCATATCGCTTACCACCAAACCCACCCACTGAACCAAGTCCAGGTAATTCTACCTCGCGAATAAATATACCATTGAGGTCAAAAAATTTAATTTGGGAGTGAGCATCTTTTAAATAATCAGCTACAAACTGATTATTCAATATATTTACCCCTTCTAAAGTTGCCTCAGTTTGAGGAATAATTTCTTGCCATACTTCCTTTGCAGAGTTGTTAGTATCAATCGCAATTACTCTACCCCTTGGTGCATCTAAATCAGTGCGGAAATAGAACACACTATCATCGTGATCAATAAAACTATAATCGGCTTCAAACTGATTAATTAGTTCGACAACTTCCCCATTAGTGTTAGTTAAATCTTTGTAAAAAACTAGATTTCGGGAATCAGTTCCCAACCAAACAGAAATAATCAAATATTTACCATCTTCTGTTACATCACCATTAAAACCCCACTCTTTTTGATCAGGACGATGATAAATTAAAATATCTTCAGTTTGAGGAGTACCCAAGCGGTGATAATAAAGCTTTTGATAATAGTTAACGTCTTCTAATTTTGTTTGTTCATTGGGTTCATCATAACGACTGTAGAAAAACCCTTGGTTATCCTGTGTCCAAGATACACCAGAAAATTTAACCCACTTAATCTGCTCTGGTAAATCTGCGCCAGTTTTTATATCTCGCACTTGCCATTCTTGCCAATCAGAACCAGAAGTAGATAAACCATAAGCTAATAACTTACCATTATCACTAACCGTAACCCCCGAAAGAGCTACAGTCCCATCTTCAGATAATTTATTGGGGTCGAGTAAAACTCTTGGTTCAGCATTAAGGGATTTCAAAGTATAAAGAACACTTTGATTTTGCAGTCCATCATTTTTGAAATAGAAATAATTTTCTCCCTCTTTAAAGGGAATACCATATTTTTCATAGTCCCACAGTTTAGTGAGACGCTGTTTGATTTTCTCTCTGGCAGGAATTTCTTCTAGGTAAGCGAAAGTAATTTGATTTTGTGCCTCAACCCAAGCTTTTGTTTCTTCTGAGTCAGGGTCTTCTAACCAACGGTAAGGATCTGTAACTAAAGTACCGTGATAATTATCAACTTGATCATTCTTATGGGTATGGGGGTAAATCATAATAATTCAGAATAAATTTCATCAGCATCAACTAATAGTTTATTATCAAATGAAAAATGTTCGTTGATATTCTCAGAAGGTAAACTTCTATCTTTCGGCTGATAATTCTTGCAATTACGAGGGAAATAATTTTATAGGAAGAGGGGATGAGAGCGATCGCAAATTCAATCTGACAATCATTCATCAGACCTAACCTCGATTTTAGCCATGCGATCGCAAAGCAAATAAACCGCATAATCCTACTATGGCTGCTGTGACAAGGCTCATAGCGAAATTCCACTCAATTGGACTGGATTCTTTATGGAGTCCTCTTTAGAGGATTTGCGCTATGAGACTCGGAATTGATTCCGAGGCGGGACAGATACACTGCGCCCAGATTTGTGTATACACCGCAGCCTTGACTCTGGTTGACTGACAAAAGTCTGAGTACAAGAAATTGAAGCAGAGAAAAAAGGAGGCGCAGACTTCCATAACGAGTAATTTCGCCGTACTCTAGCTGGTGACAAAACACAGATAGAGAAACAGATGGAAGCGACCGAGCGTTTATATGATGACTTGTTCAAACTACTGAGTCCATCGAAAACATGGGCAGACATAAGACACTTAAAGACACTAGTTTGGATGGTGATTGCATTAATTTGCGCTGAGTGTATAAATTTAACCTTGCGGGGGGATTTATGTGCAAAGTCGAGCATTGTTTGCCCAGAGTCGCCAAAGACGGTTTAGCAGATGGCTACACAATAGTCGTATCAACGTACATTCCGTTTATGGAGCTATCATCCGCTCTGCGGTGAAAGACTGGAAACAGGAAGTGATGGTACTAATTTTAGATACCACAATGCTGTGGAATGAGTATTGTATAGTACGAGTATGTGTGGAATATCGTGGACGTGCTGTACCGATGGGATGGCGAGTACTACGTCATAAAAGTAGCAGTATTTCCTTTGAAGTGTACCAGCCATTATTACGTCGAGTTTCACGCCTTATACCAACTGGTATAGAAGTTAGGTTTCTTGCTGATAGAGCTTTTGTTGATACCCGCCTCTTGCGCTATCTAAAAGTTGAATTAGGGTGGCATTACCGGATTCGAGGCAAAAATGACTTGTGGGTTTGGTGTGGAGGGAAGCCACCACGTCAACTTCAGCAATTTCATCTGGGTTTAGGAGAAGCGGTGTTACTCCAAGGAGTGAAGATCACTAAAACTGATCCCTATGGGTTGGTATCTGTTGCTGCTTCCCGTGATCCGATTAGTGGAGAACTTTGGTACATCATCAGCGATGAAACTCCCACTCTCCAAACATTTCACGAATACAGCCAAAGATTCGATATTGAAGAGAACTTTTTGGATGATAAATCTAATGGTTTTGAGTTAGAACGTTCTCAAATCCGCTCCTCTATTGCACTGTCTCGCTTATGTTTAGTTTTAGCAGTGGCAACACTCTACCTAACCTGCCAAGGACAAGCAGTGGTTGCCTGTGGGCTTCGCCGCCGAGTGGATTGCCATTGGCAGCGTGGCAATAGCTATTTGAGGATTGGTTGGCAGTGGGTTAAGGGTTGCTTGCATCAGGGATGGGAATCATTCCATTCTTTGCAGCTTTTTGGTGCTAACGAAGATAAGTAATTAAACAAAATTAATTACACGAA
>NZ_JAYGGZ010000089.1:0-13434 GCF_034931465.1 Anabaena sp. UHCC 0399
AGATACGTGTAAAAACCTGCAAGATGGTCTGGAAAGCATTGCTATATCTAGGTTTCAGCGATTTACGCTTCCATCCTTATAAGGCTTTCCACATAGTGGACAAAATTTATACCTTAACGACACCACCAACTCACCACAATTCCGACAACTAGCCCGCAATTGCGTACCGCACAGATAACAAAACTTAGCCCTAACATTTCCCCACATCGGATCAGCAGCACCCCCAGGATTCCAACATTGGGGGCAAAACTTAATCGCTGGCATTGGCACAACCTCTTCCCCCCTAACAACAGCCTGCAAATACTCAACCGGCACGGACAAAGCCAAGGCAAGACCGCTAAGAGTTTTATGGCTGAGTTTCATCGTCAGTCCCCGTTCAATCTTCCCCACAGACCGAGAATGAATACCAGCAGCATCGGCTAACTCAAACTGAGTTAAATTGAGTCCCTTCCTGATCCGCAAAACATAGTCAGCAAGAGATTCTCCAGGTTTTGGTGTCTTAAAAGTATCCATAAAATGCTGTCAATGCTCTTACCTAAAGATATATAATTTATGAATAAATTACCTGGCGAAAAACACACTTTTTTCAGTGAAGCAAGCTGTCACATTAGCCACCGTCGCCGTCAAATTTTTAGAAAGGACTGGGTTAGCACCCAGTACCATCAAAACCTACGAAATAACTCTCTTGAGCTTACTAGCAGAGTATGGAAGTTGGTCAATCGAAATTATCAGTAAGCAAACATTAGTTGAGTATCTAGATACACTTTCACATTTAAAATACACAACCCACCACAAGCATCAAGCAATACTGCAAAGCCTATTTAACTTTGCAGTTGAGCAAGGATATATAAAATCCAACCCAATTCGGGGATTAAAACAGCGTCCCCCACAACGAGAAAAAGGCGAACATAAAAGTGACGATACAATAAAATACCTAACACCTGAACAGTTAAATATACTCTACAAAGTAACCAAAGATGACCTGCGGATGTCTGCAATAATTCATTTATTGCATCGGACAGGATGCAGAATTGGAGAGCTTTTAGCCCTGAATTTATCAGATATAGATATCAAAAATCAAAAATTTCAGGTATTGGGAAAAGGAAACAAACATCGTTGGTGCTTTTATAGTGATGATGCAGCCAAATCCCTAGATAAATATTTCCAGCACTCACGCCATAAAAATATCGACGCACTGTTTACAGCACAACATCCAGTTACCCTCAAAGTCAGTAGAATTAGCTACTACACATTGCACGATTATTGGCGAAAAATCACCAGTACATATCCCGAATTAAACGGTGTACGCATCCATGATTTACGTCACACTTATGCTACCGAACGGGTAGGATTAATCAGTATAGAAGAGTTACGCTCACTCATGGGACATGAAAGTATTCAAACCACTTTACGTTATCAGAAAGTTACTTCACAAAAAGCAGAATCAGCCGCACGTCATGCTTTAAATATTCTGATAAACCCAGACAGTTAGAATCAACCTTTATTGCCTATTTATCATCTGCAAAAACAGCATTGTTCGCCAAAAAAGTGCGGAAATTAATTCAATTAATTATCTGTACCCAAAAGAATATAAAATACTATGGGGTTGAACAGTGAGAGGTCAACCGTTATCTAGTTATTTTGGGCATTTTGTATGTTGTAAATATTACTTTAATGACCTTAATTGACCGTACCGCATATCCTAAATTTAAACGCTAACACGGGTAGCAACAGATGTCGATGAGATTTGCTCGGATGGAAAACAGGTGACAATTAATAAGGACGGTGAACCTGTACTGAAGCGGTTAAAATCACCACCTGAACCCAAGGAAGTGGAAGAATTAGAGTCGAAAATCCGTGAGTTGATGCCGGAGCGTAGTGTTTTAGACATACTTTGCAATGTCGAGCATTGGCTGAATTGGACGCGACATCTCGGACCGTTGTCAGGAAGCGAACCAAAATTTAAACAGTCTGCGGAGCGTTATATTTTCACGACTTTTGGCTACGGGTGTAACCTCGGACCAAATCAAACCGCTCGCCATTCTAGGGGTGTAGTGACATCTCACATGATTTCTTATACCAACCGTCGCCATATCAGTACGCCGAAAATTGAGGCAGCAATTCGGGATATCATCAATGCTTTCAACCGTTTTAGTTTACCGTCAATTTGGGGTACGGGAAAAAAAGCGGCGGCAGATGGTAGCAAGTTTGAGATTTACGAGAATAATTTACACAGCGAATATCACATCCGCTACGGTGGGTATGGGGGTATTGCTTACCACCACGTTTCTGATAAATACATAGCTTTGTTCACTCACTTTATTACCTGTGGTGTTTGGGAAGCTGTGTATATTTTGGACGGACTATTAAAAAATCTTTCGGACATTCAACCGGATACTTTGTACGCAGATACACAAGGTCAGTCAGGACCCGTGTTTGCGATTTCTTACCTTCTTGGTATTAAATTGATGCCACGTATCCGTAACTGGAAGGATCTTACTTTTCTGCGTCCTAGCGAGTCAGCAACTTATAAGTACATCGACCCGTTATTTAAGGGTGTGGTCAACTGGAATCTAATTAAAACACACTGGCTTGACATGATGCGGGTTGTGCTATCGATTAAAGCGGGGAAGGTAATGCCTTCTACTCTTCTACGTAAGTTGGGCAGCTATAGTAAAAAAAATCGTCTCTATCAAGCGTTCCAAGAATTGGGTAAAGTTGTGCGGACGATGTTTCTGCTGGAATATATTTCCTCTCCCAAAATGCGAACTGAAATTACAGCGGTAACAAATATTGTAGAGAAGTACCATGATTTTCTAGATTGGGTCTGTTTCGGTAAAGATGGCACGATTACTGAAAATGACCCGATTGAACAGGAAAAACGGTTTAAATACCTAGATTTGGTTGCCAGTGCGGTAATTTTGCACAACACAGTCGATATGTCGTTGGCGATTCAGACGCTAATGGCACGGGGCGAACCTATTCATCAACGATATATTAAGGCTTTGAGTCCTTTTATTACGAGGCATATCAAGCGCTATGGAGATTATGTGGTGAATTTGCAGTCGATTCCACAACCTTTAGAAGCTGCGATTAATCTGCCACCGGAAATCTTTGAAACCTAGTCACAGAAAGCTTGGACAGACCATCTTGCAGGTTTTTACACGTATCTCGGCTCAATGCCAGTCCAAAGATAGAATTATTCTAAAATAGCCTTTTTTATAGATGTCCATAAAGATATGGTCATCAAAGCAATACCTCCAGGGAGGCTACGTCTGTAGAAGTAGTCAAAAAAATGGATTTTCAAATACTTGAATTTAATGGAGAGTCAGATTACATTCACACAGTAATTGAGTTTCCCCCTAAACTTTCAATATCTCAAATTGTTAACGCTTTAAAAGGTGTATCCAGTCGTAGATATGGTCAAGCTGGATATCCTAAACCCTATGGTAAACAAGCTTTATAGAGTCCTAGTTACTTTGCGTCTTCGGTTGGATGTGTGCTGCTGACCGTACTTAAAAAATACATCCAAAATAAAGAAAAGCCGTCGTAGAATGACGGGGTTTTAGACCCAAATTTTTGATAAAAACCAAACTCTATCTGAAGGACATGAGGCTGAAAAACTACTCAAGAAGGTAAAATTGATGTGATCACATTTGCCAGTCCGAAGACAGTAGGATGCTTATATCAGTTGATTACATCGATTAATGCCGAATCTGCTTTAGAAAATATTTGTATTGCATCTATCGGGCCAGTCACCTCAGAGGCTTGCCGAAATATTTTGAACAGGGTTGACGTTGAAGCTAATCCTTATACTCTTGATGGTTTAACGACTGCTATTATGGAGTGGGAGCAAAAGATTTAATGTTCAAAAAATAGAAAATTGATTATGAAATTATCAGATTTATCTACAGAAACTCTAGAAAAAATCAAGCTAGTTAGGTGGAACAGGATTATTGAGAAGCACGAAGGACCAGAAGATTGGGAATCTGTTTTGGAATATGAAGAGGCAGAATTCATCGAAATTGAAGGGTGTGCAGTATTATTGCCTGTGGATAAATCACATCATCCCAATATCAGTATAATACGTTCTATATGGAGTAGAGATAACAATTCTGTAACACTGTTCGTATCCGATACGACCTATGAAGATGATCCATTTTTTTCGGGATTTATAGCAGTGTGCGATGGCGTAACCGCCCAGCGTAGCTGATCGCCTGAAAGGTGAAGAATTTTTCTTGGCAATTTTGTATCATGAATGGTTCATTATTGAAAGACCATCAGTTTTTGAATAAAGAATTATTAATAATTTTTTAAAAATAGCGTAAATAAAAATAATGGTTAGACCACCTTAATTTGTCAGTTAGTTTTATTGATTCTGTGCAGCCTGAACAAAAGCTTGAAAAATTTTTTGATGGCTAGGATCGTTAATGGAAAGCTAAGGATGATGTTCATGTAAGCTCAAGTTTAAGTTTTATTTTTAATTTAAATAAAGTTCATTATTTTGATACAAGTATTTACTATAATCTATAAAGTTTTTAATTGAACTGTTAGATAAATCTGAATCAATCAAAATTTGAATACCTTCCAACTCTAATTCATTCTTTTGGTTAGAGACGTACTTTGTTAAATAACCTTGAGAATCTAAGATACGGTGAATGGGATAATCATCGGCAGATGTCTTTTTAAGATAAATAGGAATAGCTCTAAGGTAGCTGTTATCTACTCCAATGGCTTGAATTATCTGTTTGTAAGTGACTACTTTACCTGCTGGTACTTTGAGGATAAAGTTGAGAAATCGCTCATAAGGATTTTCAGATAATGCTGAAAATTTATTAGTTTCAATGTGAACATTATCTCCGATACAAATTGTACCCGAATTGATAACTACGCCTAAAATACCTCTTTTAGCATGAAGAATTTTTAAGGAATCAACTAAATGTGCTATCCGTTTGCATGGCTCACAATGAAAAGTTAAACGAATAGCAGCTCCATTATCAAAACTTATAAGAGAACCAGGAACGAAGTTCTTAGGTTGTATCCCGGCTATGACAATATTCTCTCGTAGTTCTCCAGGTGGAATTCCTAATTCTGAAATGTCTTCACATCTAACAACTAACAATTGCCTGGGACTGATTGGGTTGGCATTAACGTCTCCTTCAATACCATGACCTTCTTTTAAGCTGAATTCCTCAACTTCTTTCATTATTGACTTATGTTCCGGTTTAATATAAAGATGTGAAATATAACCTTCTTTACTCAACATATAACATTAAACTTGTGCAAATTTATTATCAAGATTAAGGAAACTTTGTCGTAACTAATGCTTACAAAGCGGAATCAAAAATTTGTTGTGCTGTCAATTTGAATTGAGCAAATAAAGGTGATACAATCACATCATCTCCTCTAAACACAGTCATTTGATAATCGCCATCAACTAAATTACAAATGGTGATAGTTTGTTGTTTAGGATTACCAGTAAATCTTTTGCCACCTAGTGCAGCATAGTCCACAATCCAATACTCAGAAATTCCCATTTGCTCATAATCTCTGAACTTGTCGTAGTAATCATCTCGCCAGTTGGTGCTAACTACTTCAATAACAATTGGTACAGAGGCAGCTTGAATAACAGTCGATTGCTTGCTCCACAGAGGTTCATTAACAAGATTGTCATGATTTAATACCAAAATGTCGGGAGAATAGGTCGAATTATTGATCTCAATTTTGATAAAGGCAGTTTTAGGGATGCGAAATGGAAGTCCCATTTGCAAGAATTGAAAGGTGATCTGTGCTGCCAAAAATCCAATAACATTTTCATGTTCGCCAGTAGGGGGCGGCATTTCTACAATGACTCCTTGATGTAACTCATATCGCACCCCGTTTGAGGGATACCACTCGATAAATTGTTCAAAGGTTGCTAACTTGGGTAGGGCTTGAGTCATCTACCACCTCCACATATATTTAGGTAGTTTTTGAACTACCCCACCCTAAGCTTTCAGTTTAGAAGGTGGGGTTTCTGCATCATCATCTGTAGATTAAGATTTTTGAAGTTTCCTTTGACCTAGTGCGTTTACAACGAAACTTTGACGGTGAAATAATCAGCAGAATTTAATTAATTCTCTTGAGTTAGCTGTGCCTGTAAATGCTGCACTTGCTCTGGTGTTAACCCTGTTACACGCACAATAACTTCAGTTGCAATCCCCTCACGCAATAGATTGAGTGCAACTTTTTCCAAAGTTTCCTCTTGCCAACTGGTAACAATTTCCATAATTTCCTCCTGTTCATCTAACCCCATTGTACTGATTGCTGCTTGAAAAACCTGTTTTTCAGTATCATCCAAACGCAAATAGGTATCCACAAATCCAGAAATCAATTGCATCCGGGCTGGGTCTAATTTTAAGGTTGCCAGCAATCGCAAACATTCTGCCTTAACCTGTGGACGTTCTTGCTGCGGAATATTCATTTTCGACATTAATGCTGCGGCTACTGGATTAGGTTGAGTGAGAAAATCCCGCCAGCTTAAACGGTTTAATTGAATGGCTCCAAATTGAAATTCTAGTACATTTAAGTCTGGAAACGCCACGCGATAAATTTGCGGTTCTGCACGCTTTGGTTCATCAAAAGAAAAAATAACAACTGGATAAATTGGTAAGTCGTATTTCTCATGCAGCCGAGCAAAATACTTAAACATCCGCTTGGCAAAGATTTTTTCAGTATAAGATTGATTCTCGACATGAATTAAAAAACAAGTTTCTTGTCCTTGGTAACGTACCTGCGCCAGTAAATCAATTTCCTTCTTTTCTCCAGAAGTAACATCTGTAAATACTTCCTGGGGTAAGAATTGAATTGAATTGAAGTGCGGTCTATTTGACTAGATACTTGCGGTAAAAATAAATCGAGAAATTCCACAAAAAAGGTAGATAATAATTCTTTGAATAATCTGTCATGGTCAATCATAATTTATTGTCTAAATTATTCATATCAACTATGCAAACACTATACCTTAATTAAGGGTAAATTAAGTTTTTATATTAGATAAAATAAGAAATAGCGACTCAATCTTGGAATCGCCTTTTTCCAATTAATGTTTTTTGTCTGTAATATAATTAACCCACCAAATACCTAATAGCTTGTTGATCTAAAGATGCAATTAGATTTCTAATTCTGCGAGGAGGATTTTGAAAGAATCGCTTTAAATCCTGACTTTTAATTTGGTACTGATGAACAGATGGTTTGATAGCTTTGAGCCAACCTCGTTTTACCCAAGCCGCAACAGTACCAGAATCTACCTGCAATACTTTAGCGACTTCATTGCAGCTATAGTTATCAAGAATGGGACGCACAGAGTAACCCAAATAATGAAGTTTTTTCCTGATGCCTTCGAGACTGCGGTAGTAACCACGTCTTTTTAAGCGGAATGCTATTTGTTTTGGAGTGTAAGATTCTGCCATTTCTTCAAGAATTTCTATCTCTTGGGGAGTCCATTTGTAACTCATGATTCACCTCAAATATTCTGAATTATTGGGAAACTACTTCTAATTTTGTTGCTTGTAAATGCTGCATCCATGACTTAATAGCAGTTAACTCATCACTACCATTAGCAACTGCATAAAGAACTTGCTGTTCATACGAATGTTCAGCATGATTGGGGTTATCAAATTTATCGGCAGCCCAGGACAAACATATGGTTTTTACGAGAGAATCAATCTTGCTAATGGGCAATTGGCTAGGACTACTAACTTCTTGAAAATGCAAATATTCTTTGACCAAATCCAGAGGATAATTCAGTAAATTGCGAATGTGTTTCACTCGTAAATCTTGAGGATGTGCTACAGGTTTCGGTTGTGTTTGTTGTTCTGGAATTAGTGGAATAGACGAAAATGATCCACCCAAACGAGATTGAATATCAGCAATGATTGATGCCCAGTCTGCATTAGCATCCCATTCTCTGCGGATTTTAACTTTAGTCGTAGCATCGTATAATCGACAAAAAACTGTGTTCTCATCACCGCTAGTAACAGCAATGATTACGGGTTTGGAGAAGTCGTAAACTTGAGAAGCTGCGAGTAGAAATGTTTTGGCGAAATTGGTTTCGATGCCAGTTCTGACAATATATATTTCATCTGCTGCAACAACAATATCTAACTTAATGTTGTCCTTACCCTTAAATTCTTTTGCTGTTATTCGCAGTTCTGATAAATAACCAGCTAAACCTTTTTGTTTGACAGGAATGGTTTTATCTTCGTCAATTATGTAATGATACCAGAGATAAGACTCGCCGCTTGATTCCCCATTTTTAACATAAAGATAAACGGGTTCAGGAGGATTGCAAAAACCTAGCTTTATTTCTGTCATTATATTTCACCCTAATGTGCGAAAAACAGTTTTTTGTAGTAAGATGTTAAGTTCACAAATACTAGCAGTCACCCGAATTCATACAGATAATTCGGGTGAGTTTTCTTTAATCAGAAGTATTTGCTGTATCAGTAAATTGTTGATTTTTCTCTAGCTCACACTGGAGGTAAGACAAAGCAGTTTGAGCATCACCAATAGTTAAATCGGGATGATACTTAAGTGCTAAAAAGTCTGGATGTTTAGCAATTTGAGATATCAGGTATTGACTATCTTTAACTAGTTCCATAAGACTGAGATTAGACATCGGTTAACCCTCCCGCTAATTGTTCTTGTAGTACCTTTATCTGCTGCTGATGCTGTTCAATTTCTGCCTGTAGTTGTACCTGAAGTTCTGCAACAGAAAGCAGTTGAATTTGATCATCGAAATAAGACCGAACTTCTTCAGAGTTTTTGTCAGTCAAAATAAAATAACGCCAGCCTGCTCCGTATTCATGAGCTAACAAAGTATCAGTAGCGTAGTATTGGATACCGATGATTAGCCCTTGTTGTGTGCGCTGTCCGATGGTGAATCGTGGATATTCCCAGCCTTTGGGTATGCTGATGGTTGCTTGCATGATTTTGGTAAAGGAAAAAGTGGAACTAATTGATGCTTTATGGAAAAAAAGAAGGTAAATGTTTATACTTGAAGCCAATAAACAGTCAAATTGAGGTGGGCGATAAAAACCCACCTATTCCTTTACACAGCAACTAATTCCCGACAGTCTGACGCTGGTTCATACTCCCGCAGCAGTTCCCATTCCTCAGATGTCAACAAGTGAAAGGGTTTGTCTAGTAGTTCCTTACCAGAACAATTCTCAGACAGCAATTCACATGAAAATATTTGCTGGGGTTCTAAAGAAGCTCGTACATAACAACAAACGCCGTTCTTGTAGACAAATTCCACTAGTCTTTTGTCGCTGTAGTAAATCCCATCGTCTAGCAGTTCCAACCCCTGCTTCTCGCACTCAGCGAAAATCTGTGTCATGATTTCGTTGCCTGTGGTGCAGGATTCTACAAATGGTTTTTGCGCTGGCAATAACCCCGCTTGATACTGCTGCTTGACGTAACTGTTGCATCTGGCAGATGTGGTATCGCGGAAAATCTCTTGCCCGTTGATAATGACTCGCCAGTACAAGTTTTCGTGATTGTCACAGTCAAAGCTGATGCTGGCGACTAATTCACCATTGACGAGGGCTTCGTGGTCATAGAAACAGATTTCAGAAATGGTGGGGACTTCTGGAATTTCACCTGGGATTGGTGAGTTAAGTGTGCCATCCTTGTGATGCCAGTTGATGAAGCGTTGGCATCTGGTAAGGGTGGTGTGGCGAAACTTTTCCTCACCGCACACCATAACTACCCAAGGCTGGGTGACAAATTCGCTGTGGTCGTAGCTGATGTAGGCGATGAGTCTTTTACCTGCGTAGACTTCAAAGTGGTGACGGTTGATTTCTACAGTGGTGAAGCTTTCAGGTGCTACAGCTTCGGCTTGGTCAGCAATAAAATTCTCTAGTTCTTCTTGAGCAATCGCTTGTTCATCAACTTTCTGAACTTGGGTGGACTGGTAGTGAGCGATCGCGCTAATCCAAGAATCCTTGCAACGTCTGTCGCTTACCTCAATTGTGCAGCCGATTTCGCTGTAGATTTGCTTGAGCCGGGCAATGGATTTCAGTTGCAGGTGTTGATGAGAGTATATTGGGTGAGTCATAATGGAGATTCCTTATTATTAGGGACAGAGAAAGCACTTCAGATTGGTAGTCGGGGGTGCTTTCTCTTATTCTTATTATGCGCTAGTTTTTTAGCGGTGTCAACAATATTTTAGCTACTAACGCTAGAATATTAGCATATTTATCACAAAGTAACCGCTAAAAAGTTATGGTTTATATGGAAAATGTTGATTTATGGGAGCTGCCATTTGTGGCACTTGAAGAGAGAAACTCGTTGCCGGATGAACCTTGTGTTTATTTAGCAATAGACAAAGATAATTCGGTGCTGTACGTGGGGATGTCTGAAAATCTCAAGCAGAAATGGAAAAGTCATCCCAAACTAGAAGCCTTAAGCCGTCTTGAAGGTGTGAAAATCTCGTACATTAGAGCTGAAGCTGAGTTGCTTAGAAAGCTAGAGAATGCTCTAATCAAAGTTTTCAAACCACCTTTGAATATAGAGGACGTACCCAAAAAAGGTATTGCAGCTTTAAGAGAAAAAATGGGGTTAACTCAAAAGCAACTAGGCGATTTAGTTGGAGTTGATACATCGACAATCAGAAATTGGGAATATGGCAAAGGTTCAGAAACTTTTGCAAAAGTAGCAAGACTATGTAAAGTGCTGGAATGTGATATAGAGGACTTGTTTGAGGAAGAAGCAGTTTGATGATTAAAGCTGCTGTTATCATCCTTTTGGTGTGTTTATGTGTCATTAGACACTACACCTATAGCGGCCTATATCTACCCAATTATCAATTCTTGCCAAAATTTTTGGTGCAATTGACTTCTGAGAAAATCTCATTGAACTAGAACAGGGTGGACTCATGAACAACCCGCCCCCTAAGCGCAAAAAAGCTAACTCTGCCACATCCAGCAATCCAGAATCGTCAACCTCAGATATTAACCGTTCAGAAAATCCAGCTTCAGCAACGATTGATGTGGTTGCTGTTGAAGTTCCTGAATTGACCCCAGAAGAACAGAGCGATCGCTTGCACCTCGAACGCAAAGTCGAAAGGGCTTTTTTCGAGGCGGGTAAAGCACTGGCAGAATTACGCGATCGCAGGCTTTACCGCTCTACTCATTCCACCTTTGAAGAATATTGCAAAGATAGATTCAGTTACAATCGTTCTCGTTCTTACCAGCTAATTGATGCGGCAGCTGTTGTGGACAATCTGCAAAAATGTCCACAAATTGTGGACATTTTACCAACAGCCGAAGGACAAGTACGCCCTTTAACAAAGCTAGAAACTGAACAACAGCAGGAAGTATGGCAGCAGGCAGTGGAAGAAGCTGGTGGTAAAGTGCCGACTGGTAGGATTGTGAAAGATGTTGTGCAAAGGATAATCGAACGCACCCAAGTACCAAACAGCTACCAGATTGGGGAAGTGTGCCAAATTTTAGCGAAAGACAATCCCGAACTCAGGGGCAAAGGCGGGTGTTGGGCTATTGTCACGGCAGTCAATGACTTCAGTTGCACCGTGAAAATCTGGAATGGAGAACTTACAGTTGGGCTGAAGCATCTAAAGTCTTACAACTACCTGCCTACCGAGTGTGAGCAGATGCAGGTGATCTGCGATCGCATCAATCGGGTGTATTCGAGTGCGCTGGAAGAATCGGTGCAGAGGTTTTTGGAGTCACTGGGGAAGCTGAAGCGGTCTTATTTGACTGCGGTGGAAGAAAAGCTGTTGAGTGTGATAGAAAGAGAATACGGTGTTGTGGACTGAATTAAAGAAAACACTCGACAATATAAAGATACTCATCATATGATTAGGGAATCAGCTTGATTTTTGGCAAACCTATAGTGAGGTCAAAAACCCTGGGGGTTTGCCAAAAACGCCAGAACCATGACAACATAATGATTACAGCGTTTCTATACTTAGGGAAGTTACAAATTACTTGCAATAATGACGGCTGAAATCGACCTGATTTTGAGGTTTGTCAAAATGCTTCCCAGGAAGCCTGCTCCGTAACAGTTTCAGCACCGGGCAGTTTCCAAAGCCTATTACCCCGCAAGGGGACTGAAACCTGTCTACATGATGATTGAAGGTCATAGGGAGTTAGGTTTCCAAAGCCTATTACCCCGCAAGGGGACTGAAACGATCCATCATCTTACTAAAAAACCCGATATGCTTTGTTTCCAAAGCCTATTACCCCGCAAGGGGACTGAAACCCTTGATCTATGGCGTGCTGGTGCTATGGACTGGGAAAAGTTTCCAAAGCCTATTACCCCGCAAGGGGACTGAAACAACGTAAATCTCACAACTGCAAAGAAGGAGTGTCAAAGTTTCCAAAGCCTATTACCCCGCAAGGGGACTGAAACTGATCACACTGATACTATTTAAGGACTGGTCTGAGGTTTCCAAAGCCTATTACCCCGCAAGGGGACTGAAACTATTCTTCTTCTGTTACCTCACTACTTTGATAATGTTTCCAAAGCCTATTACCCCGCAAGGGGACTGAAACTTACGTGTGGACAAAATACTTCATGTTCTGAGTAAGAAAGTTTCCAAAGCCTATTACCCCGCAAGGGGACTGAAACCATTAAGGAAGCATAGTAAATGATAATAGGACACGTTAGGTTTCCAAAGCCTATTACCCCGCAAGGGGACTGAAACTTCACTACTTATTGTCTTATCTGTGTTCATATTTTTCGTTTCCAAAGCCTATTACCCCGCAAGGGGACTGAAACAAGGTGCATCAGGGTCAGCCGCAGCAATCAAACTAACGTTTCCAAAGCCTATTACCCCGCAAGGGGACTGAAACAAATGTATTTTGTGATGGAGGACACTGAGAGGTGTCCGTTTCCAAAGCCTATTACCCCGCAAGGGGACTGAAACACTAGTATGGACATTCATAATCAACCACCTGTATCTGGGTTTCCAAAGCCTATTACCCCGCAAGGGGACTGAAACCATTTATGTGCGCCATATTTTTGGCGCACATAGTCAAGTTTCCAAAGCCTATTACCCCGCAAGGGGACTGAAACTTGACCGTAGATAGCTTAATTGAGTTAGGGCTAAAAGTTTCCAAAGCCTATTACCCCGCAAGGGGACTGAAACACCATTATTTTTCTAGCCGTGAGAATTAGGTAAAAAAAGTTTCCAAAGCCTATTACCCCGCAAGGGGACTGAAACCCATTCCAAAGGGCAACTACTAAATTGCACCTATCGTTTCCAAAGCCTATTACCCCGCAAGGGGACTGAAACCTTATTCACAATGGTTTAGTGGAACTACAGTACCTAGGTTTCCAAAGCCTATTACCCCGCAAGGGGACTGAAACATTACCCGCCAACACAACTTTATGCTGTCCGTTCAGTTTCCAAAGCCTATTACCCCGCAA
>NZ_JAYGGZ010000090.1:0-13215 GCF_034931465.1 Anabaena sp. UHCC 0399
GGGATATTGTAGACCAAAAAAGCAGAAATTTCTTGAATGACAGTGAATCTAGTCAGTATGATACAGCTATCACTCCAAGACTGGGTATTGTTTATCAACCCATTCAACCTATTTCTCTTTATGCTAGTTACAGTCAATCCTTTCAACCAAATTTTGGTACAAGCGTAGATGGTTCAGTTCTAGAACCGGAACGGGGAACTCAATATGAAGTTGGTGTAAAAAGTGAATTTTTGGATGGCAGATTAGCTGCTACTTTGGCAGCTTATCATATTACAAAATCAAATATTGCTACAACTGATCCCGCTAATCCAGACTTTAGCATTCCCATAGGAAAACAACGCAACCAAGGTATTGAATTCAATGTTGCAGGACAAATTCAACCTGGCTGGAATGTCATCGCATCTTATTCTTACATTGATGCCGAAATTACCGAAAGTAATGATGGTTTAGCTGGTAATCAACCACCTAATGTCCCATTTAATACAGCTAGTTTGTGGACAACTTACCAATTGCAAAGCGGTGATTTGCAAGGTTTAGGTTTTGGTCTAGGGTTATTTTATGTAGGCGATCGCCAAGGTGACACCGATAATACCTATATCATCCCTAGCTATTTGAGAACAGATGCAGCTATCTATTATCAACGGGATAATTGGCGGGCTGGAATTAATATCCAAAATCTGTTGAATGAAAAATATTTTCAAGGAGCAAATTTTGGTAGAGTTACCATAGAACCTGGCGCACCATTAACGGTTATTGGTAGTTTTTCTGTGACATTTTAATTCAGACGAAAATCAGGTGTGGGGTATGAGATTTCATCATGAATGACAGTTATATCAGAATAAAAAGCTTTACTCGCTGGTTACGATTTAGTAGTGTAATATTTTTTACTGTACTCCTGGCTGTAGCTTGTCATCGTGGTGGTTCTCTACCTGTTAATTATCAAAGTACCAACGCTGCTTGTCGTCAGGTAGAACACACTGCGGGAATTACCTGTGTTCCAGACAAATTTGAGCGACTTGTGACTCTAGATGATGCTGAAAATGCGATCGCACTAGGAATTAAACCTCTTGGTGCTGTGATCTCCCATTTTTCATCATTTTGGCAAGATCAGTTAACAGGAGTAAAAAACATCGGGACAACTGGCGAACCTAACTTAGAAAGTATCCTTGCACTCAAACCAGATTTGATTGTGGGTTCTGACTATCAACTAGATATTTATCCTATTACTTCAAAAATTGCTCCAACCGTTTTGTTGAAATTTGAACACAGTGGTCAATGGAAAGAGGTATTTACAAATACTAGTGTGGCGTTAGGTAAAAAAGAAGCTGGTCAAAAGGTAATGGAAAATTATTACCGTCGTCTCGCAGACTTTAAGCAGAAAATGGGCAATAATTTGTCAAAGATTAAAGTTTCTGTAGTGCGCGTATATCCAGATAAAATAAACCTTTATCTCCTTGATTCTTTCTGCGGAACTATTTTGCAAGATGCCGGATTATCTCGCCCAGAATCGCAAAATTTCACGGCATCAGAAGCCAAAAAGTTATTTAATAATCAGATTCAAATGTCCATCGGTAATGAATTAATCGAACAAGCTGATGGTGATGTTATATTTATCTGGACGGCTGAGAATGATGCCAAAGGTAATCAAACAGCACAATATAAATTAGAGCAACTTAAATTAAGTCCACTGTGGAAAAATTTAAAAGCTGTACGAGAAAATAAAGTTTATTTAGTTCCACAATACTGGATTGGAAGTGGTATGTTAGCGGCAAATGCGATTATTGATGACTTATTTAAGTATCTAATTGACACACCTTGAGTTTTTCGGAGATAATCCGAACACCGAGAATTTAGTGCTTGAAGATTGGTTTAAATACTTTTTATAAACTACCTAATTATGACACTTCATACCTTATTTGTTTGTAAATCATGTAGTGCTGTTCTCGACCACGAAGAAGCAGACGAACGCGCCGAGGGAAATCAACTCTTACTGAAGCTGCTAGAGACTCAAAAAAATGATTCCGCTTACAGTAGCCTCAACATTGAATCTGTGGGGTGTTTGTGGAGTTGCGTTAAAAAATATTCTTGTGCTGTCAGCTTTGTTTGTCCGCAAAAATACACATATCATTTTGTTGATTTGCCACAGGAAAGCATAAGTGATTTGTTGGAATTCAGCCTGCTTTATCAAGAAAGCCAAGATGGGTATGTTTTACCCCCTAAACTACCTGGAACATTGCGATCGCATCTCTTAGTACGCATTCCTCCTACACCAGAGGCGATCGCATCCCAACCCGCCGCTTGTTAGCATTTGATAATCAATAATGAAATTTACTGGTTTATTTCTGGAAGTCCATGTAAATGGACTTTGTTTGTATAGACCCATCTTCCCAAATTTACTGCAACTAATTATCAATAGTGTACAATAAACAATAAATAGTATTTGTATTTTAATTTTCCACACACCAGATAGAGATAATGTCAATCACGATTTCGCAGCCAGATTTCTGGGAACTTTTTTCAGAAACTGAAGAAATCCAAAACCAGTGTGCAGATAAGTTTGAGACGATTTGCCCATATCCACAGGCCTTAGGTCAAGGAAATCTCCGATATATTCACTTGCGGGAAGGCTTGGAGCTAACAATTGCTGACTACCAACTCCATGATGATCTGATTCTCAAATCTCCAGAACGCCAACACAGTTTAGAGTTTACCTTTTATCTATCTGGTGGTCACAAAAATCAATCTAGCTCTGCTTTGGCTGGACAGTACGCTATTTGTGGTAGCGGTGTTGCACCAAAAGAATCTTATGAATGGTTAGCAAGCCAGAGAACTCTGGCCATTAATCTCCATATCGAACCAGAGTTTTTTTGCTCATGTCTAGACCTTCACACTGAGCAAAGAACTGTACAACTCACTCATTTACTGGGAACACCAGAACAAAAATTTTATGTGCGTTCCGGTAACACCACCTCTGTAATGACGATGGCTTTGCAACAAATTCTACAATGTCCTTATCAGGGTGTTACTAAGCGCATATATCTAGAAAGTAAGGCTTTAGAGTTAATGGCCTTGCTAATTTCAGAAGAGTTAGCACTAGGACAATCTCAAAAAGATGTCTGTCACCTCAAACCAGATGACATAGAACGTATTCACTGTGCAAAAGATATTTTATTAGAGAATATAAATAATCCTCCTTCCTTAATCGAACTGGCGCGGATGGTGGGTTTAAACGACTGCACATTTAAACGCGGTTTCCGTCAAGTATTTGGTACAACCGCTTTTGGCTATTTGCATGACCACAGATTAGAAAAAGCAGGACAACTCTTAGCAGCAGGTGAAATGAGTATAAAAGAAGTGGCTCGTGTAGTTGGTTTTACAGACCGCAGTTACTTTGCAGCTGCATTTCGTAAGCAGTATGGGGTTAATCCCAGTTTGTATCTGAGAAGTCATCAAAAACAGATGAGAAATTCCGCCTAGCCATCAAAAAATTCCGCCTAGCCATCAAATCTATGCTTCACACTTTGAGACTTTCCTGTAAGCTTCTTGATAGTAATTACTAAAAACTGCACCGATAATACTGCCTATATTCCCGTAATCAAGGGAATTTTGCGGTCAATTTTTGCAGTGTGAAAGCGCATTTATTCAGAAAATTTTTCAATTTTGGATTTGGTTGTGTGGAGTTATGGCTAGTCAGATGCAAAGACTTGTTTTGATGACGATATTAGCTTTGGTGTTAATTAATCTACCTGGGAGGGCTGAAGATAAAAAACAGGAAATAGACAAACCTGTTACCACCATTAAACAATTGCTGTCCCAAGCACAAATTCAGATTACCAATGTCAAGTTACAAACAACTGATAAAGGTATAGAGATCATTTTAGAGACAAATCAAGGGGAAAAACTGCGACCTGTCAATAAGAGTGAGGGAAATGTTTATCTAGTTGAAATTCCCAATGCTCAATTAACTCAGGAATTTCGCCAAGAAAACCCCGCTAGTGGAATTACCCTCGTCACTGTCAGTAATTCCGATGTAAATACTATCAGAGTTGCTGTGACAGGTGAAACAAAATTACCCCAGGTGGAGTTATTTGACAGCGATGAGGGTTTAATTTTTGGTGTAGAGGTTGCTGCATCATCTGTTTCCCCACCTCCCCAACCAGAAACACAACAGCCACAGACAGAACAACCATCTGCGGAAGTTGATGAGCCGATTGAACTGGTAGTGACGGCGACGCGGACTGAGGAAGATATTACCAACATACCGCGCAGTGTGACTGTGATTACCCGTGAAGAAATTGAGAAACAATCAGCTATCAGCAATGATTTAGGAGATATCTTAGGGCGGACAGTTCCCGGTTTGGGGCCGCCAAACTCACTCAACCGCGCTGGTAATGCTCAAACTTTGCGAGGTCGTCCAGTATCAATTTTGATTGATGGCGTACCACAACAAGGTAATTCCTTTGTGAATACGCAGTTAGAGTATATTTCCCCAGATGCAATTGAACGGATTGAAGTTGTACGGGGACCTACAGCAGTCTTTGGTCAAGGTGCATCTGGTGGGGTGATCAATATTATTACGAGAAAACCCACTGAAGGATTTACTTCTACTGCTCAAGTTGGAGTCAGTGCGGCGGCTGGTGGTGATGCTTTCCTGGGAGAAAATAGCTTTGGTAATTACCTGCAATATGGATTTTCCGGTAAAGATGGGATTTTTGACTACGTATTTTCTCTCTCACGCAATAGCGTCGGCGGTTTCTTTGATGCTGATGGCTCACGCATTCCCAGTAACAACGCCACATCAGATGATACAGTCTCTACAAATGTATTAGGCAAGATAGGCATTGATATTGGGGAACAACAACGCCTACAATTCAGCGTTAATCGTGGGAATAACTCCCGTAAGATTAAGTTCATTGCCGATCCGATTACGCGTACAATCCCCGGATTGCAAACAACTCGTGCCTTAAGAGAAAATCAGGTTTACGAAGGAACTGATGCACCTCGAATTACTAGTACATCTGTTAACCTCAACTATACTAACGACGCAGTTTTTGGTAGCAAACTGCAAGCCCAAGCCTATTATCGCAGTTCCGAAGAATTAGGAGTAGGCAGAGATGACCGGGGTCGATTTGCAGATGCCATCAATCGCTTCCGTTCTGAAGAAGAAGCTTTTGGAGGAAGGTTACAGATTCAAACACCCCTATCTACATCTGTATCTTTATTATGGGGAGCTGATTACGAGAAACAACAAGAAGGAGATACCCGCCAAGAGATATTTGATCCCGTCGCTTTTGATGCTAGTAATAATAACCGTCGGATTCTGCGTAAAATTGGTGAACAAGTTTATTACCCAGCCTTTGATTTGAGTAGCTTAGGATTTTTTGCCCAAGCACAATGGGATGTAAGCGAACAACTAATTCTCAGTGGTGGTGTGCGTCACGAACGTTTCAACTTCAGTGTGAACGAATTCACACCTTTATTAGACAACAACTTTGATCCCTATGTTGGCCCCAGTGTTGCAGGTAGTGAACTAGATTTCAGTGACACCGTGTTTAATGCGGGTAGTGTCTATAAAATTACTCCTACAGTTAGTGTTTTTGCTAACTTTGCTCAAGGTTATTCAGTACCGCAACTCTTCCGCGTCCTCAACTTCTTACCTCCTGGATTCACGATTGACAGAGATGTTCGCTTTCTCCAGCCACAAAAGATAGACAATTACGAAATTGGTGTACGCGGAAATTGGAATAACTTACAGGCGACTCTCGCAGGATTTTTTAATTATTCTGCTCTCGGTCTATCTTCCAGAGGTCTGCCAGATGGTACGATTCAGTATATTCGCGCTCCCCAAAGGAACTACGGAATTGAAGCGACTTTAGACTGGCAAGCAACCGCAAATTGGAAACTTGGTACTGGTTTAACTTGGACTGAAGGGGAAGACGATCAAAATGAAGATGGTGATTTTAATGCTTTGCGGACATTAGAAGTTCAGCCATTGAAGTTAACAGCTTATGTGGAAAATCAAACTACTCCAGGGTGGCGAAATCGCTTGCAATTACTCTATGTTGGTAATCGCGATCGCGGTTTTGAAGCAGGTAGTGATTTTGTCACGATTAAAGATTATCTTGTCGTCGATTACATCAGCAGCTTTCAAATTGGTTCGGGAAATTTAGAAGTAGGTATTCAAAACCTATTTAATAACAAATACTCCTCTGTCTTCTCTCAAGCAGGTGGCGGACTGGATGAATTGTTAAATAACTTAGAACAAGGTCGAAGTCTGAGAGTGAATTACCGCATTAGTTGGTAATAATTCCCAATTAATCAGGAGGTAAGCATTAAATTCATCAGTTACATCAAGCTATTCTTATTAGGTTTGGCTGCTATCATTTGTCTCTGGGTTTATCAGCATATTAATGATGATAACCCCAGGCAATTTGATAGTGCCTTACCTATTTCTCAACTACCAGTATCTACACGCATAGTTAAACACGTTGGAGGAGAAACAAAAATTCCGATTAAACCTCAACGTATCATCACTTTACATGATGCAACTATCCTCGATCCTGTGTTGGCTTTGGGTGTAAAACCAATTGGAATAGCTACTTATGCTCCCGAACAAGGAGTTTTATTTCGTGGCATACATGAAGCTCAAGTGAGGAATATTCAACAAGTTGGTAGTGCATTTCAGCCTTCTTTGGAGAAAATACTCATGCTCAAACCTGACTTAATACTAGGACGTGAATATCAAAAAAATATTTACAATCAACTTAGTAAATTTGCTCCTACAGTGTTAGTGGACTGGGGAAGCTTTAATCATTTTCAGGATAATTTGCGTTACATTGCTCAAGTATTAGGTAAAGAGGAAAAAGCTAAGTATGTATTAAATCAATATCAAGAACGAATTCAATATTTTAAGATACTCATGGGTAATCGCTTGCAAAAAATAGAAGTATCTGTCATTGGATTTAGTGGACAGAATATTAAATCTTTGAATCATGACGCTGTATTTAATCAAGTTCTTGATGATGCAGGGGTGAAACGCTTATCAATTCAGAAAAATCAAGAAGAAAGATTTTTACAATTGAGCCTAGAAGATTTAAATAAATATGATGCAGATGTTTTATTCATAATCAATGAATCTCCTGATAATGACACATCTTATTTACAAAGTCCTCTTTGGCAACATTTAAAAGCAGTCAAAAATCAACAAGTATATATAGTAAATCAGAGTGATTGGTTAGCTGGTGGCCCTTTAGGAGCTAATAAAATTCTTGATGATTTGTTTAAATATTTAGTGAAGTGAATTTGAATATGTCAATTAACAAGACTCAAAACCATTGCCGCTTTTGTTCCGAAATTTCCCAAGCCAACGGTGAAGATCCAATTGGATCAGCTATAGCGGTAGAACAATATTTAATTATTGAAGCTGCACAACCTTGGCCAGTTCCAATTTGGATTGAACCTGATCCCATGCCACAGGGAGTAGTCGACGCTTTAAACTTTGTTTGGGAAGGTGGACGGACGATCAGACAGTTGGCGATCGCACCAGATCCAGAATACTCCCATCCAGATTACACTCGTGTACTATACTATCGCCAAGCAGCCCAATTTTTTGCCCAATTTGAGAAACACGAATTTATCGTACCTCATGCTTTACTTGGCTCTTTGGCATTAGCTTTACTCAAACACCCAGAAGAATTACCAAATTTTGACCAATATCGCCAACAAACAAACCACATTCGAGAAATACTTGTTTGCAACCACGGGAATGTGGATGTGGCTTGTAGCAGATTTGGTTATCCGATTTATCAAAAATTACGTTCTGAATATGCGACGGTAAATAACAGTAACTTGCGTGTTTGGCGATGTAGTCATTTTGGTGGACACGAGTTTGCACCTACCTTAGTTGACTTACCCCAAGGACAATACTGGGGTCATTTAAAACCAGAAATTTTAGATTTATTAGTCCGACGTAATGGTTCAGTTAAAGAACTGTATCCATACTATCGAGGCTGGGCTGGTTTACCCAAATTTGCACAAATCGCCGAACGAGAGATTTGGATGCAGGAAGGTTGGAACTGGCTGGAATATCACAAAGCTGGTCAAGTTTTAGCCAGTGATGAAATTAATCAAGAATGGGCTGATGTTCGCATTGTTTTCACCACAGCCGATAGAAATATCAGCAGTGCATATCAAGCTAGGGTGGAGGTGAGAGGCTCAGTAATGACAGCCTGGAAATCAGGAGCAAACCCTACTTTAGAGGAAGTAAAGCAGTATCACGTCACTAGTCTAGTAAAATTGGCGTAATCAAATTTTTATGATGATCTATATGTTGAGTCTGACGATAGTCAGGTAAATCAAGATTATCTTAGAATTTGGATTTAATTTATCAGTTTCATACTCAAAAAGAAATGGCACATAAAGTTTTTTCGACTGGTTTGAAATAGAACCACTAGAACAAAGACAATATTTTACTATTGCTGCTAAAAAGCGGCGACTGAAAGTAGACATTCATCTAGATAGCCAAGAATTACTCAAGAGTTTTATTTTTGATCAAAAAGAAAAATTGCCAACTACCTTAATAAATTTGATAGAAGGAACTAGTAAAATAGATTTCTTTGAAACTAATATCAATACATTGGCTTGCTCATTGTCACAGTGATCTTAATTACGGCTTGTCAAAGTGGTGTTCCCAATAGCCCCAATTTGGAGACTGTGCAAGGAACATCCAATGATTGTCGAGTTGTTCAACACGCAGGCGGCAAAACAACTATTTGCGGTCAAGGAGATTATGAAGTATTTAATCAATAACTTCGCCAATTTACGAGGCTGATTTGATGTATTAACGTCCTTTTCTCAAAGGTTTGGCAAAAACAATAAGTTCTAAAAATTACTTCAAGGTTTCCCGCAAGCATTTTTTAAAGTATTGCCCAAGGTATCAAGGGTTTGAGCTTCCAAGCTACCTTGTCAGCTAAACTCTTATGTATGAGTCATTTTGCCGTTTTTGCCAAAATTTTTGTAGGCTCTTATTTTGGCAAAGATATTGCAATAAATGGGCATAATTAAGCGTAAAATACGAGAATTAACTGAAAAAGATTATCTCCAGGACTCTACGTGATCCTAAAATCAGCTTCCAGAATACGGCTTACTGATAGCTAAAGCTTTATGAAAATTGGACTACAGCAATACTGGAACTTACTTGTAGACTATCTCAAGCCGCAAAAGGGTAGAGTGATCAAATTTGCGATCGCACTACTCGTAAGCATCGGTTTACAAATCCTCAACCCCCAAATTTTACGTTATTTCATTGACATGGCTGTTGCGGGTGGCGATGACCTACAGTCGGTCGGAGACCATCGTCAAAAATTATTCTTAGCTGCCTTTTTATTTATTGCTGTAGCCTTAATCACCCAAGCAATGTCAATTACCGCAACCTTCTACGGTGAGAATGTGGCTTGGACAGCTACCAATGCTTTGCGTGCAGATTTAGTAGAGCATTGCTTGAGACTAGATTTATCCTTTCACAAATACCGTACACCCGGCGAATTAGTTGAACGCATAGACGGTGATGTGCAAAATTTGTCAGAATTTTTCTCTAAATTTACCATTCACATCTTGGGCAACTTGCTTATGATGTTGGGTGTGATTGTGGTACTTTTTTACGAAGATTGGCGAGCCGGTTTAGCTATTTTATTGTTTGCGCTGATAGCTTTATCTACTCTCATTAAGTTGCGTACCATTGCAGTTTTACATTGGAGAGGCTATCGCCAATTTAGTGCAGAGTTTTTTGGCTTTTTGGGTGAACAGCTAACAGGGATAGAAGATATCCGAGCCAATGGAGCTAAAAACTATGTCATGCACCGCTTCTATAAAATCATCCGCAACTGGCTACCCATCTTTCATAAAGCACGCTTTGCCGATACAATTCTCTGGGTTACAACCAACGGTATATTTACTTTGGGGAGCATAATTTCTTTAACAGTTGGTGCTTACCTATGGAGTCAACAGGCAATTACTATTGGTACAGTTTACCTTCTATATTATTACACCACTATTCTGAGCGAACCGATTGAACAAATTCGCAATCAATTTGAAGACCTCCAGCAAGCAGATGCGAGTATTTACCGCATTACAGACTTATTACAAGTTCAATCTCAATTGAGTGCAAGCGGCGATAAATTAATTCCCCCAGGCGCACTTTCTATAGCTTTTAAAAATGTCTCTTTTAGCTACAATAACCGGGAACTGAGGATAAGCGGTAATAAAGATTTGGTACTGCAAAATATATCTTTTAATTTGCCTGCTGGTCAGGTATTAGGGTTACTGGGACGCACTGGAAGCGGTAAGTCTTCTCTAGCGCGATTACTGCTGAGATTGTATGACCCACAATCAGGTTCAATTCGTTTGGGAGGTGTGCCTATTGACCAAACTTCGTTGACAGAATTACCTGGAAAAGTCGGATTAGTAACTCAAGATGTCCAACTTTTTCAAACTACAGTTCGTAATAATTTAACCTTCTTCAACCAACACATTAACGACGATCGCATCTATGAAACACTAGAAATATTGGGATTGTCAGAATGGTTGCACTCTTTACCCAACGGCTTAGATACAAATTTGGGGCCAGATAGTAGCGGCTTGTCGGCTGGACAGGCGCAGTTATTAGCGTTTACTCGTGTGTTTCTTAAAGACCCTGGTTTAATAATTTTAGACGAAGCATCTTCACGCCTTGATCCGATTACAGAAAAACTCATTGAAAGGGCTATAGATAAACTATTGTTGGGCCGTACTGGCATTATAATTGCCCATCGTTTAGCGACCGTAGAAAGAGCAAATCAAATTTTGATTTTAGAAAAAGGTAGAGTAAATGAGTACGGTGAACGAGAAGAGTTAGCAAAAAACCCTCAGTCACGTTTTGCTCAATTATTACAAGCTGGTTTAAAAGATTTATTAGTTTAATTTTGATTATACAAATTTACTTCATATTATTCTTCTAATTACAAATTTCTATGTTGTCATCAACAAAAAAGCTTCAAGGTTGGCAGTTATTATGGCAATTAATTTGCTATAAACCAAAACTCTATTTAATTGACACTTGCTTCTGGATTTTTATAATGGGCTTACCTGCCCTACCAGGGTTAATTATTCGAGAATTTTTTAATAGTCTCACAGGTAAAGCTCAATTTGGTTTGTCACCTTGGGCATTTATTGCTGGTTTACTGGCTTTGAATTTAGGACATATTGCGGTTATATTTGTGGGGCGAATTACCAAAACTCAGCACCGTTTTACCATGAGGTCGTTACTCAGAAGAAATTTATTAGAACGACTTCTCAATAATCCTCATGCTCAAATCATGATTGCTAAGGGGGATACTAATGAAACTGTATCGCAGGGTGAAGTAATCAGCTTTTTTCGAGATGATACTGAACACATTGAAGATAATGTGGCCTGGGTATCAGAAATCTTTGGAGAAGGAATATTTGCTGTCCTTTCTTTAGTCATTTTATTAAGTGTCAATGTAACCATGACACTGTTTGTTTTCCTTCCTTTGGTAGGGATGGTAGTAATTATCCAAAAAACAGAAACTCGCATCAAACAATATCGCAAATCTAGCCGTCAAGCAACTCAACAAGTAACAGGTATTTTAGGGGAAATATTTAGTTCTGTGCAAGCAATTAAAGTAGCTGGTGCAGAACCAGATGTACTAAATTATTTCCGCACTTTGAATGAAAACCGTCGCCAGATGATGGTTAAAGACAGCCTATTAAACGCCATTCTCAATTCACTATTTCAAAATATGGTGAGTTTCGGCACAGGTTTAATTTTGGTGATGGCTGCTTTTTTGATGCAAGGCGGCGTTAATCAGTTAACAGTGGGTGACTTTGCTTTGTTTGTCTATAACCTGTCATTTGTGACTGGATTTTTTAGCTCTGTAGGCGGTTTTATGGCATTGTATAAGCAAACAGAGGTGGCTTTTGAACGCATGGCTGGTTTAATTTCTGGTGCATCAACAGAGATTTTGGTCGCATCAAATCAACTCTATTTGCAAGACTTAGGTAAAAGTAAAAAAATCCTACCTCAATTAGAACAACCTTTAGAGAATGAAAGTCATCATTTACAGTCATTAAGGCTATCAAATCTAACTTATATTTATCCTGGTACAACTCAAGGAATCGCAGATATCCACTTAAAAATACAACGCGGTAGTTTGACTGTAATTACTGGACGCATTGGAGCTGGAAAAACTACACTACTACGAGTTTTGTTAGGATTATTACCCAAGCAAACAGGAGACATTTATTGGAATGGGCGTATAGTTGAAGACCCTGCTAATTTTTTTGTCCCGCCTCGCAGTGCATATACTCCACAAATTCCCCAACTTTTTAGCTATTCCTTACGAGAAAATATATTGCTGGGATTGTCTAAGGGTGATTCTGATATTGAAAGAGCCTTAAAAATGGCTGTGTTTGAGCAAGATTTAGCAGTCATGAATGAGAAGCTAGAAACTTTAGTGGGAACAAAAGGTGTGCGCCTTTCTGGTGGACAGATGCAACGTGTAGCAGCAGCGCGGATGTTTGTACGTCAACCAGAGTTACTAATATTTGATGACCTTTCTAGCGCGTTAGACGTGGAAACAGAATTGGCGTTATGGTCGCGGATATTTGCTAATAAAACTGAACAGGGAGAAAATCCTTGGACACCAACTTGTCTGGTAGTGTCTCATCGCCGTTCTGTTTTACGTCGCGCTGACCAGATTATTGTCATGAAAGCAGGTAGGGTTGTAGCACAAGGTAATTTTGATGATATTTTAGCTGATGAGCAAGCTGATTGGATTTTTTAGATTGTGTCAAGAGCAGACAATGATAGCCCGTGGAAAGAGATTTTAGAAGCATACTTTCCCCAAGCCATGCAATTTTTCTTTCCCCAAACCGCAGCATTAATTAATTGGGAACGTCCTCACGAATTCCTCGATAAGGAATTTCAACAAATAGCCCGTGACGCTGAACAAGGTAGACGATATGCAGATAAATTAGTCAAAGTTTGGCAAATTCACGGCGAAGAACTTTGGCTATTAATTCATGTCGAAATCCAAGCCAGAAGACACATTTCCTGAAAGAATGTTTTCTTATAACCTGCGAATTTTTGGCAGATTTGCTCAACCTGCCATTAGTTTGGCAATTTTGTGTGATGCTGATTCGACATGGCGACCAAACCAA
>NZ_JAYGGZ010000091.1:0-12998 GCF_034931465.1 Anabaena sp. UHCC 0399
GAATCAAAGTGCTACTTTAGGCAAAATTAAACATGAAATGCGCTTACGTACTAATGAACAATTTGCGAGAGAAGCATTTACTATATTTTGGAGTCCAGCTTATTTATCTGAGCGGGGTTGGCAATCGGAAATCAACTTTTTTAATTCTCAAATTAGACCTTTAATTCAAAGGAATTATTATCGTGAAATTGGCAGATTTGGCAACTTTATCAATCGGTTTTGGTGGATTGATTTACCGTTTGTAATTATTTTTGCTTTAGACTTTTTCGCCCGTACTTTTTATATTAGTCGCCGCGATCGCTCCTTAAGCTGGTTAGAAGCAATACTACGGCGATGGTACGATGTATTTTTGCTGCTACCCTTTTGGCGTTGGTTACGAGTAATTCCCGTCACCATTCGTCTTTATCAGGCCGATTTACTTAATCTTGAGCCTTTGCGATCGCAACTTAATCATGATTTTGCAGTGAGCTTTGCACAGGAAATCACTGAGATGGTAGGTATTCAATTAATTGACCAGATGCAAGATACCATTCGTCAGGGTGACTTAGCACGCTGGTTATTTCATCCTGAAACCCGTAAGCCTTACATTCAAGTTAATGAAAGGAACGAAGCCAAAGCTATAGCTACTCGTTTAGTCAACGTCAGTATCTATGATGTTTTACCTCAAGTCCAGCCTGACTTAGAAGCCTTGCTACATCACAGTATTGCTAGCACCTTCCAAGAATCTCCAATTTACCAAAAAATACAAAAGATACCTGGTCTAAATCACTTACCGCATCAACTAACAGAAAATCTAGCTCGTGATTTATCTCATTCAGCTTATAAAAATCTGATCAAGGCTATGTCAGACCCAGTTGCAGCAGAACTCACCTCTCGTCTCATGACAAATTTTCGTGATGCGTTAGAGCTGGAGTTGCAGAAAAAGCATAACATTCAGGAATTGCAATTTTTACTGATAGATATGCTAGAAGAAATTAAAATTAACTACGTCAAAGGTATTACTTCTTCTGGAGTAGAAAAAATATTAGCAGAAGCACACCAAATTCATCAAATTATTTATAGGTAACAACAAGATTCTAATAATAGACAGTAGCTAGAACAACGCTTTACTGTGGATAAATTAATTTTATTTTCCTAAAAAAGCCGCACTCATTTTAATTTTTATACCTTAAAAAGATGAATGCCGTAAACAAAATTGATATGTTCAGTGTAAACTATTGATTTTCTAATTATTTCTTTAATCCTGTAAAAATTTACTACCCATCCAAGAGAGTGCCAGTAGAAATTAAACCTATATTGACTAACTATTGTTGGCAAATCTAATAAGCTATGAAATAATAAAAAATTTAAATCTTCCATCATTTTGATAACCATTCTATTAGCACTTATCGTATATACATTCTTGTGTCTTATCTCAGCATCCTTGTATGCTTCATAAAATAATAACTTGCCAATACCTTTACCTCGAAATTCCTCAAATACAAATAAGGCTGCTATTTTAGACCAATGTTCATGAAAATCATAATTCAAACAGACTCCTAGCATTTTACCGTCCTCATTCTCAGCTACTATTATATGTTCTGCATCCATCCACTCTGTTAAGGAATAACCTATAATATTAGGCGTTAGCTTGATTTCTCTAATCAGTAACTCTGCTTCAGATTGTGTAATTTTTCTTTTACAAATTTTAATCATAATTTAAAGTGATTTAGAACTAAAATTTAAATATGATGTATATAGTATGCAGAAAACAGATTATACAAACTGTCAAAAATAAAATATTTGTCATTAAAATTTTCTTTAATAAATTGAAAGTGCTATATTGATTTCCAATTTCATTAAAAACAAAATTAAAATTTAATAAAACACCAATCGTGTCCTCCAAGTTTTTTTGATATGCTAATAATCCCCACAAAATTAACACAATTGTAGGTGTCATAAACCCGAATATACAAAATAATTGCGTCCAGAGATATGCACTATTTGACAATGTACTTCTACTGAAGGTTGCATCAAAATAAATTAAAATTAAAATGCCTAATAGTAAATTGAGAGGGCGTTTGATTTTTCCAGAAAAATCCCAATATATTTGTTTTAATTGTTCAATAATTTCATTTTGAGTAGTTACATTAAGTATATTTGAAGTTTGTTTTATTTTATTTGTTATTTGAGTTAGGTAGTTTTTATATTTCCGTATTCTGATACTGAGCTGATTACAATCTTCTATAACTACGTGTATACTTAAGCCAGATAGAGGAACACCTATAACAATAAAGTTAATTAAAGCGTAAGGAAAATAACATATATAAGGTAGTAGGTACTGATTGAAATATTCTTTGGTAGTTACTTGATTATCTCCTAAAAGTTGATGTGGTCCATACCAAAAGTGATGGAATAGCAACATTAGAAAAAATATAAATCCTACAAAATATATTACTCTACGTCTTAAATATAGTTTTTTTTCTTGAATCAATTGAATTGTTTCTTCACTAAACTCGGAACAAATTACATATACTTCTAATGTCAAGAAGAAGCAGATACGTATACACTCAAGTATAGCCCCTATATTATTACTATTATATGCTTGATTCCAAGGTTTACTTTCAACAACTATGTATGAAAAGCTTAAACGATAATGCAGCAGATATCGTTAAATATACTTTTGGTGATGGAACGGATACCATTTATCAGTTTGTGCGTGGTGTCGGTGGTGATCAATTACAATTCACAGACATTGCTAAAATTGATGTAGTCAAATCAGGAACAAGTACACAACTAAGAATCGGTGATGGTCTTGCTGGTAATACAGGCTTTGGTACAGGTCAATTATTAGCCACCATATCAGGTACATCTGGCTTTATTAGTAGTGATGTAAATGTTAATTTATTCGGAGCTAATTTTTTATTCACTTAATAAAATCTCATTAGTTACTTCACATCAAAAAACTAAGCGATCGCCCTCCGTTATCTATTGATTTGGAGGGCGATGTCTACGACGGGCAAAGCCTACGCTTTGGTAAAATACCATCAATTCCCATTGCCCAAGTTAAATGAATGACAAGATTCATCCATGACCAATTCTCCAAAGACTACTTAGAAGAACTACTAAAACCATTCGGAACAGTCCAAGCACCAAGTCGAGTAGCAGCAGAAGTCAAAGAAATAGACGTATTATTCACACCAACTCCCACACCAACAGCTAATCTAGAAACATTAGGCCTATTGGGAAAAATGGCGACAACACCAGCCATATTTGAACCCTTCCGCAACCCCGCATCCATAGACGAAATTAGCGATTGTATCTCCAAACTATCAGAAATAAAAAGCGCAATGCAGCGAGAAGCAAAGCGCAATCAAACCAAAATACCAACAGCAGAAATTCCCCAACTGTGGATACTCACACCCACCGCGTCCAAAAATATCATCTCAGGGTATGGTGGGCAACTAAAATCAAACTGGGGAGATGGAGTATACTTTTTAGCAACATATTTCCGCACAGCCATAGTTGTCATTCATCAGTTACCATCTACCCAAGAAACACTATGGCTGAGAATATTAGGGCGTGGTAGAGTTCAGCAACAAGCAATTGATGAATTAGTCGCACTACCAACCAATCACCCCTTTGGTCGAGCCACGCTAGAATTACTTTATAGTCTGCAACAAAATTTGAGAATCAATCAGAACACAGAAACAGAAGATCGGGAGTTAGTGATGAGATTAGCACCACTGTATCAAGAAGACAGAGAACGAGCTAGACAAGAAGGCTTACAACAAGGTGTGCAGCAAGGAGAACAACAGCTAATTTTGCGGTTATTAAATCGACGACTGGGAAATATAGATATATCTTTAATTGAACAAGTACAAAGATTATCTATTGAGCAGCTAGAAGCACTGGGAGAAGCATTACTAGATTTTGCCACAGTTGCAGATTTAGAAACTTGGTTCAGCCAACAACAAGAAATTAACAACCAATAAATTAATTATCAAATATTAGAAATAATTTGACGAGCGATCGCCCTACAGAACTATCAAGGATATCTGAGAGCGATTGCCCTCCGTAATCACCCACAATCTTTTTTACTATTAATAACACAAAGCCACATAAAAACTACACTCTTCCTTGGAACTATATTTGCTTTTACTGTGGGATTTAACGCTACACGAGTTATTGCAGCACCATCTAATTCAGAAAACCATCCCAAAGTCTTAAATGGCTACCTCAATTAACTGATGTATCTATTATCAATCTCGCCAATAATCCGCTCTCTGCTGAAAATTATTTTTGATTTTTGATTTTTAATTGCCGCTAAGTGACCGTCACATTCTATTCACATTTCCTGCCCAACATAAAAGGGCAATTAAACAAACAGTTGGCTCTCTAAAGAATCATGGTGAAGCATATCAAGACTAAAACTTGTGCTGCAAGTATGAAAAAGTTTGCGAACTTTGCCGCAAGTATTCTGTTACTGCCAGTTTTTGCTGCTTGTACGCCCAACGATACTGCTCAAGTACCGCCTACTCCTATTGCTACTGCACCACCTGTTGCTGATGTCACGCCTGAGCCTGTCACCCCTGATGCAACGGTGAATGAAAGCATTCCAGATGTTGTCAAAGCTAATCCTTCATTGAAAACACTGTCCAGTCTGATTGATCAAGCAAATTTAAGAGATAAGTTAAATGATGCTGGCCCTTACACCTTATTTGCACCTTCAGACCAGGCCTTTGCCGCAGTTCCAGAGGAGACAAGAGCGCGACTATTAAAACCAGAAAACCGTGAACTTCTCACACAGGTTTTAACTTATCACGTTGTTCCAGGCAATCTTACTGCTAATCAACTTCGGTCACAAGAGGTGAAAAGTCTTGCTAATAACCCACTAAATATTCAAGTCGATCAAGACCAAGTGAGAGTCAATGATGCTCGTGTCACACAGCCTGATATTAAAGCCAGCAATGGTGTCATCCATATAATTGACCAAGTGCTTCTACCGCCAATGACTCAATAGACATCTCCGACAAAAAATTTAGAGACGTAGCAATGCTACGTCTCTAAATTTTTTGGATAACGCATATTTCATTTATGGAGATGTCTAATAGAAAACTGACACATACAGGGAAATACGATGAAAGGATTAAAAGGTAAAAATGCTTTGATTACAGGTGCAAGTTCGGGTATCGGACAAGCGATCGCCATTCGTCTTGCTCAAGAAGGCTGTAATATTGCCATTAATTACCGCAAAAGTCCCGAAGCTGCGGAAAATACCGAAGAAATGGCAATGCAAAAAGCCTGTGGAGATGTGGAAAATTGTGGTGTTAAGTCTCTACTGATACAAGGTGATGTCTCTCAAGAATCAGACATCGTGGAAATGGTTAATACCGTGGTTGATAAGTTGGGCAGTCTTGATATTCTAGTCAACAATGCCGGAATCCAGACTGAATGTCCATCCCACGAAGTCAAGACCGCAGACTTTGATCGGGTAATAGCGGTCAATTTACGGGGTGCTTACCTATGCACCCGTGAAACAATCAAACACTTCCTCTCCCGAAATCAGCCGGGAAACATCATTAATATTTCTAGCGTTCACGAAATTATTCCCCGCCCGATGTATGTCAGCTACTCCATTAGCAAAGGCGGGATGGAAAACATGACCAAAACTCTGGCGTTGGAGTATGCAAACCGAGGTATTCGAGTAAATGCGATCGCACCAGGCGCAACCATCACTCCCATAAATGAAGATTGGGTTAACGACCCAGAAAAGAAAGCTGTTGTAGAAAGTCACATCCCAATGGGTCGGGCGGGAACTTCACAAGAAATGGCCGCAGCCGTAGCTTTTTTAGCTTCTGATGAAGCCGCATACATTACTGGACAAACATTATGTATTGATGGTGGATTGACACTGTACGCAGACTTCCGAGAAGTTTGGTCAGCTTGAGACGTATTAAACATCGACCGAATTTAATTATGCGTTGCCCGAAATCCTTAGTAGGCACAATCCCCTACGGCTACATGAATTGTGCCTACATCATTCTGGGAAATTTACACAATTTCATCATGTAATTTTTGAATTGTTAATTTAGTATTTTGAATCGATAATTTTACGTAATTATACCGTAATTAGTCTATTAAGTAGTGCTTTTTTACCCCAAATAGATACATAATAGAACCAAGTATGAGCAAAAAGATACAACTCATATTTAAGGATGTTGAATGACTCAACGTATTACCAGTGCTGTAAATTCATTAGTAACAAAAATATCGCGCCGAAACGCACTTTTGTTGCTTGGGGGTAGCGGGTTAGGTACGACTTTTGTGATAGGAACGCAAAAGGAAGTGCTTGCTAAAGATAAAAAAGATGTGCAATTAGTTAACCCACCAACATTATATAATGCCCCTCAAAATGGCTATAGTCATGTAGCTATTACGCCGCCCAGGACGAGAACCGTCTATATTTCCGGTCAATTTGGTTCGGATTTGCAAGGAAATCTTGTGTCTAATGACTTTGAAGAGCAGTTAGTTAAGGCTTTTGAGAACCTTCGCTTCGCCTTAGCATCCGTTGGTGCAAGACCAAATGATGTCCTAAAAACTACTGTTCTCATAGTAGATCACACTCAAGATAAATTGATCCCGTTAGGACGTGAAATTGGGAATTTGTGGGGTAATAATCCACCAGCAAACACTCTTATTCCCGTACCTAGGCTTGCACTTGACGGTATGTTGTTTGAGATTGATGCTTATGCTGTGATTCCAGAACAAGGTAATGGAAGACTTATTCCTTATTAAACCTGTGTGAGTCGGTAGAGACATTGCAGTGCAACGTCTCTACCGGCATTATTATTTTGGCAAATTATCTTATCCGAACCGTATTGGGTGCTGAGTTGTGTTAGCAGGGCGTTGAGCAGCGTGCTGAGTAAAGTATAAAGTACGGGCTGACGCGCCACTCTGCTAACAGCATTTTTAACAGGACTTACGCAAAAACTCTCTCAAACCCTTATTTCTCTGTGTTCTCTGCGTCTCTGTGGTATGCGCTACGCGAACGTTATTCCGTAATTTGTGCGTAAGTCCTATTTAACTCAGCACTTTTTTTTATCTTTAGCTAAAACCGACAGAAAAACCTAGATCATCCACCATCTGCATGAGAATATTACTGATGGAAGAGAGGAAATAGGTTAAGTTTTCATACCATAAGTAATGAGGCTAGTAATTTTATTGACGTTGATTGGCAAAAATTTGTATGCGAATCTTACTGGTAGAAGACGACTCAGAACAATTAGAACCATTGCAGGGTGTACTGTCGGAAGCCGGATACATTGTAGATGGAGTTGAAGATGGAGAAACTGCACAGTGGCTATTGTCGAAAAAAGAGTACGATTTGTTGATTTTGGACTGGATGTTGCCCACAATTAGCGGATTAAGTCTTTGTCATCAGTATCGGCTTCTAGGCAAAACTACACCCGTGCTGATGCTCACAGCCAAGGATACCACGCCAGACAAAGTTACAGCCTTAGATGCGGGAGCAGATGATTATATTGTCAAACCGGCTGATTTAGTGGAACTCTTGGCGCGGGTACGCGCCTTAGGGAGGCGTTCTCCCCACTGGGTAGGAGATATTCTTAGTGTTGCAGATTTACAACTGCACCTAAATTACTTGACTGTTGAACGCAATCAGAAAAGTGTGGAATTATCACCGCGCGAAGCTCAATTGCTAGAATACTTAATACGTCACCGTAATCAAATATTAACCCGTGAACAGATTGAAGAAGGTTTGTGGCAATGGGGTTCAGAGCCAGAAAGTAACGCATTAACTGTACTAGTACGCAAGTTACGTCATCGCTTGCAGTTAGTTGGTGCGGCTGATTGGATTAAAACAATCTATGGTATGGGTTACAGTCTCAAAACACCAGAGAATTAATTCGTCACAATGCTCCGCCCAGCTATGCCGCAGGCTTTACGCAATTCGTAATTAATTATAATGGGCTTATATTGGGCTAATTTTTTACCCGATAGCTGACTAATATCCTGACATTTTCACGAGAAAGCCCCAGTTCTTGAACTATCATAGCTTTTACATTGCTTAATTCTGTAACTGGAAATTCAAATTCTAACTTTTTTAGTATAGAGTTAGTAATATTAACCTCAACTTTTGTAAAGCCCCGTTCTTTTTCAATCTCAGCCAGAATTCCTAGCACTTGAAAAGTAGAACGAAGTTGCATTTGTGTATTAGGTTGCAGACTGGCTATTTCTCCAGACAGTCCTAACTCTTCAGCAAGAGTAGCTTTTACTTTACTTAATTCTGTGACTGGAATCTTGAATGTTAATTTTTTAAGTACAGAGTTTGCTACCATAAATTTAAATTCGGTGAAACTCTGCTCTTTTTCAATTTTAATTTCGGTTAGTACCACATTAGCTGCTAGTCGTATTCTTAATGTTTGTGTATCAGCTTGGAGCTTATCTAGTGTATGGTAAGAACGACTTAATAGTATGTTTGTTAATGATTCACCACCAAGTCCAAAAGCTATTAGAATCAGTGGTAGAGGTAGCAAATATTCAATCTTTAAAGAATGTAATTTTTCTAACAAGTAAGGCAAAAACATATATATTAATCCGCTTTGATTTTTATTAGACAACTAATACCGCACAAAATGGTCAATCTAAAATCCCCAAGCCCCGCACCCTTGTAGTCGGGGTCAATCCAAAATTGCAAATCCGTCTTGAAAAGTTTCCTACGGTGGGAAACCCGCCTACAGAACTTTCCGCAAAATCCAAAATTGATTGACTTTCATGTAGCGTTACTAGTCTCATGTTTTACCGTAGTCGTAGCAATCTAGCCTTGTGGTTTACCCTAACGATGGGTAGTATTTTGGTAGCTTTTTCAGGGTTACTTTACTACCAAACGGTATTAAACAATCTGGAGAATCTCGATCGCTTACTTTACAAAAAATCCAGGGTTATGGCGGTAAACGTGAAGTACGATCTGGGTAATCAACAGCTCGACCTAGAAAACGTGCCGCTTTTAGGAAATAAAGTACCACCATTGGGTACTGAACTCGTATATGCCCGTTGGTATGATACTAGAGGGCAACTAGTGCAATTTTTCGGTACTATTCCAGAGCCACAGGTTACAGCAACTCCAGGATTTAAGACTCTCAAGACTAGGTTTTACTCGTCAAAAGAAATACTCCCTGTGATCTGGCTTCGTCAATTAACGCTTCCCGTATACCAGGATAGTTTGTTCATCGGTTATCTCCAAGTGGCAACGCCGCTAGCACCAACGCAAGATGACCTGGCTCAGTTACGGCTGGTTTTGCTGTTGATAGTACCAGCAACTTTAGGGGTAATCGGTTTAGCTGGGTGGTGTTTGGGAGGTCTAGCAATGCGGCCAATTCGAGACAGTTATGACCAGCTACAACGTTTCACCTCTGATGCTTCCCATGAATTGCGATCGCCTCTTTCGGCAATTACGAGCAATGCTCAATATGGCTTATTGTCTAAATCTAACAATATTGAGGCGCAACGTCAGATATTCGGGAAGATTGTTGATGTCACCAAGTCAATGAATACTCTGGTGAACAATCTGCTATTTCTGGCGCGTCATGCTGGTCAATTATCTCCTGAATATTTACAAGACGTTGACTTAAAGACTGAGCTTCTACAGATAGCAGATGAATATGCAACACAAGAGGCTGCACAACATCTCAATCTAACTTACACTTTACCAACTACCAGTGTGACTGTACTGGGTGATGCTGACTTGCTGCGTCAAGCAGTAGTGAATTTGCTCGATAATGCCTGCAAATACACTCCGGCTGGTGGTCATGTTCACTTGCGGCTTTTTATCCAGTCATATTGGGCTGTGATTGAAGTCATGGACGATGGTATTGGTATCCCCAAAGCTGATTTGCCGCATATCTTCGAGCGGTTTTATCGGGTGGATAAAAAGCGCACGCGTAAAACCGGTGGATATGGTTTAGGGTTATCTATTGTCCAACAAATTGTTTCTGCACATACTGGTCATATTAGTGTCAAAAGTTTAGTTGATCAGGGGTCTACTTTTCAAATTTTTTTACCCCTTAAGTAGTCAAAGGTGATAGGTGACAGGTGAACAAATCTAAAATTATCAACTATCAAAAGGTTGAAGTTAATTATTAAATATTTTATACCCAAAGAATGACACATTCACAATGTAGAGAAATAGACTAATTTTCAAGCTCGAATTTATAAGTTTTAAATATGTTTTTTAGAAAAAATAATAGTGGACATTGAATATTTGTCACTTTCTAATCACATTTGTTGTCAAAAATTAAAAATAACAGGATGAAAAGGAAGGAATATTTATGAATACAACTTTTTTCCAGGGTAATTTTACTCTGCTAACTCTGGCTACTGTGACTATTATTGGTAATATCTTGCCAGCTAGTGCTGAAAATACAAACTCCACTTCTGCTAATACTCTGACAAATCAGCCAGCATCAGTAAATGAAACACCTGCGAATGCTCACACTTCTGCATCTGACTTGATGATAGATTCAACACAACCTTCCTCAATCCGTCAATCTGAGCCTGAGAAGGTAGCACAAACTTTTGAGCCTGGTAGAGCCACACGTTCGGGTTCTAGCTATATTGGTGTGGCTGGTAATATTGGCTTGAGTGGCGATACACGGGTAGGCGAAAGTTCATTTGCTGTAATTAGTAAAATCGGACTGACACGAAATTTATCTGCACGTCCTGCGGCTTTAGTTGGGGATAACACAGTTGTTCTTGTGCCAATTACTGTAGATTTTCCCACAGAAAATTTGGAATTTACTCAACTGAATGTAGCACCTTATATTGGCGGTGGCATTGCAGTTTCTACAGGTAGAGATAGCACTTTAGGGGCATTAATTTCTGGTGGTGTAGATGTACCTGTAACTCCACAAATAACAGCAACAGGTGGGGTGAACGTGAGTTTTATTGATCGAACTGATGTCGGAATTTTATTAGGTGTTGGCTACAATTTCTAAGTATTTTCAAGTCACAATTATCAGAAACAACTACTGTGGTTCCTCTCCGAGATAACAACCCGACAACAATTAACCCGTATGTTACCTACGGGTTAATTATCACAAATATTCTGGTTTTCCTTTATCAACTAAACCTGACACCGCAACAATTACAAAGGTTTTTTTCACAAAATTCGACGATTCCTTCTTTGGGTGCTAGTGGTGCTATAGCTGGAGTTTTAGGTGCATATATTCTTCGTTTCCCAAGAGCGCAAGTTCTGACTTTAATTCCCTTGGGATTTATCTGGACTACTATCCGAATTCCCGCCTTTTTCTTTCTGGGGTTTTGGTTTATCCAACAAGCTTTTTATAGTATCGCCAGTTTACAGGCTCGCTCTAATATTGGCATGGAAGGTGGGGGAATCGCTTATTGGGCGCACGCAGGAGGCTTTGTCTTTGGGGTAATTCTTGCTCCTCTATTTGGCTTGTTTAAGCGTCGCTAGAAAATTTAAATCAAAATATTGTTATGGCCTAGTATTTACTGATGAGAATTTGTATCTTAGCCTCAATCACAAATATTTAATGAACTTCTATCTAAAGACAGTAATAAAAAAGAGATAAATAATTAAAAATTAAAACTTACTATTCGGAAAATAGAAATAATAGCAACCTAGGTGAAAAATCCAGCTTAAAAAATAGCAATCATCAAATAGAGTGAAAATTTGCTGAAGGAGAAAAGAATATGCCACGACCTATACACAGTTCAGTCATTGTCATTACAGGTGCATCAAGCGGCATCGGACGAGCTACAGCGTTGGAGTTCGCTAAACAACGGGCAACATTACTCTTAGCTGCAAGGCGTGAAGGTGCTTTACGGGAAGTTGCTCAAGAGTGCGAACAGCTAGGTGCAAGAGCTGTGGCAGTGCGAACAGATGTTACATTTGAATCAGATGTGCAAGCACTAGCACGCCGCGCCATTGAATCCTTTGGGCGGTTGGATGTGTGGGTGAATAATGCCGCCGTCAGTTTATTTGCGCGGTTTGAAAATGCACCGATGGAAACCTTTCGGCGAGTAATTGAGACTAATTTATTTGGTTACATTCACGGTGCGCGTGCTGCCCTACCCTACTTTAGAGAACAAGGTAACGGTAACTTGATTAATGTTTCTTCAGTTGTCGGCGTAACCGGTCAACCATACACAATACCCTACACCATCAGCAAGTATGCAATTCGCGGACTCTCCGATTCCCTACGGATGGAATTGTATCTAGATCATGCACCCGATATTCATGTCTGCACCGTATTACCTGGTTCTATTGATACACCCATATTCCAACACGCAGCCAATTACACAGGTCGCCAAACCAAAGCCATGACACCTGTATATTCTGCCAGAGAAGTTGCTGAAGCGATCGCCGGATTAGTCGAAAGACCACAAAGAGAAATCGTCGTTGGTCAAGCCGTCTACTTAGCACTTTTACAGAAAACCTTAGCCCCCGATGTCTTTGAGCGCATGATGGCAACGCAAGTAGATAAAGACCACTTTCAAGATTACAAACCAGCCCCCCAGACCCATGGCAACGTATTCGAGGCAATGGAAGACTATACAGGCATCAGTGGTAATTGGTTAGTTCAAGATGGCATGACTAATCAACATATCTGGGATATGGCAAAGGACGCAGCCCAAAAAATTGGCTTACCAATTTCTTAAGACCAAGTGAGGAGTAGTTGTAGTGGACTGTTTCATAAATCGGCGTTGCTGAATCGAGGGATGGTAATAACTTGATCAAATTGCTCCCTCTACCTACCCTGCTTACCTCAATTCATCCCACTGTTATGCAACGCCAACAACAGAATAACTGCAAGTGCTACTTTTTGCCTATCTTTTAGAGAAAGCGATCGAGGCACTAAGTTCTGAACTAAATCATCGCCCAGATTGGGTAGAAGTGCCACTCAAACTTATTCTCCAAAGCTGATCTGAACCCTATCGATTTTAATCAGCAGGTTCGTAGTAAGGACTTTAGG